>NZ_JCACHU010000056.1:0-159878 GCF_059504005.1 Belnapia sp.
TGATCGAGCAAATACCTCCGATCGGGTGATTCCGCCTGATCGGAGTTTGCTCTAGGACCGGCGACGGCCGCCCTTGATCTGCTTCGCAGGCACCGCATCCGGCACCTCCTCGGGGCCGGCCATCCTGCGGACCACCAGCAGCACCGCTGCCTTGGCGCTGAATTCCAGCTTGCGATAGGCCCGCAACAGCCCCTCCTCGTCTCCCGCCAGCAGGCCGAGCGAGCCCTGCTCCTCCTCCAGCCACTCCGCCGGCGGCGGCACATCCGGGTCGAGCCCGACGAGATAGGAGACGGAGGTCGAGAGCGCCTCCGCCAGCCGCCGCAGCCGCTCGCCCCGCGGCACCGGCACCCGTCCCTCGCTCAGCCGGTCGAGGAAGTCGGGCGCGAGACCTGCCGCCCGGCTTGCCTCCTCCGGGGTCAGGCCGAGCCGTTCGAGGCGCCCCTCGATCAGCTCCAGCATGGGCGGGGCCGCGTCATCCTCCATGCGCAGCCGACGCGCGGGCGGCCCGGTGGTTTCCCGTTGTCCCGGACGCTGCGGAACGGGCCCCTATCCCGGCAGCGTCGCCAGCGCCACCAGCCCGCCTGCCTCGCGGTTCCGCAGCACCACATCCCCGCCATGCGCGCGGAAGATGTTCCGCGCAATCGGCAGGCCAAGCCCCGTCCCGCCCGTCTCCCGGTTCCGGCTCGCCTCGAGCCGTCGGAAGGGCTGGAACACCGCCTCCAGCTGATCGGCCGGGATGCCCGGCCCCTGGTCCTCCACCGCCAGCCGCACCATCCCGCCCGCCGGCGCCCCCGCCGCCTCGGGCGCCGTCAGCACCAGCCGCGCCGCGCCGCCATAGGCCAGCGCATTGCCGACGAGATTGGCCAGCGCCCGCTTCAGCGCCACCGGCCTGGCCTGCACCACCAGCCGCTCCGGCCCCTGATAGCCGATCGCCTCGGCGAGGTCCGGCCGCGCATCCGCCGCCTCGTCCACCACCGTGCGGCAGAGCGCGGCGAGGTCGAGCGCCGCCGTCGGCTCGCCCGCCGAATCGTCGCGGGCGAAGGCCAGCGTCGCCGCCACCATCGCCTCCATCTCATCGAGATCGGCGAGCATCTTCCGCCGCTGCTCGTCATCCTCCATGAACTCGGCGCGCAGGCGCAGGCGGGTGATCGGCGTGCGCAGGTCATGGCCGATGGCGGCCAGCATCTGCGTCCGGTCGCCGACGAAGCGGCGGATGCGCTCCGCCATGGTGTTGAAGGCATGCGCCGCCTTGGCGATCTCGCTCGGGCCGCGCTCCGGCATCGGCGGGGCGTTGACGTCGCGACCCAGCCGCTCCGCCGCCTCGGCCAGCACCCGCACCGGCCGGGTCAGGCGCCGCACCGCCCAATTGATCAGCAGCCCCGCCGCCAGCGTCATGGCGAGAAAGGCGATGAGGAAGGTCTCCGAATGCCAGGGCCGCGGCGGCGGCAGGCTGACGCGCAGGTTCAGCCACTCGCCGCTCGGCAGGCGGAGGCTGACGAGGAAGACCGGCCCCCGCTCGCCCCAGGCGGTCAGCACCTCGCGCGGGCGGAAGCGCGGCGGACCGCCGCCCAGCAGGTCGAGCCGCAGCATCCGCGCGATCGGCGGTGGAATCGGTGGCTGGTCCAGCTGCGCGAGCGGCGCGGCGTCGAGCGTCGCCTCGAGCCCCTGCGGCAGCTCCAGCTCGGCCAGCATCTGCCCGCGCCGGTCCGCCGGCGCGAGGATCACGGTGCGCCAGGCGCTGATGGCGCGGGCCGAGATCTCCCGCGCCTGGGCGAAGCGCTGCAGGTCGACCCGGTCCAGGGCATGGATCGTCAGCCCCGCCGCCTGCACGGCGGTGAGCGCCAGCAGCAGGACGAGCGCCGTCCGCCCGGCGAGGCTTTGCGGCCAGAGGCGCCAATGGGACATCCGGCCGGTCAATTGCGCTCCACCGTCGCGGCCAACACGTAGCCGCCGCCGCGCACCGTCTTGATGAGGCTCGGGTTGCGGCCGTCATCCTCCAGCTTGCGGCGGAGGCGGGAGACGGCGACGTCGATCGCCCGGTCGAAGGGCCCCGCCTGCCGGCCGCGCAGCAGGTCCATCAGCATGTCGCGGGTGAGGACGCGGTTCGGCCGCTCCACCAGCACCTGCAGCAGCTCGTACTCGCCACCCGTGAGCGGCACCTCGGCGCCGTCGGGGTTGAGCAGGCGGCGCCGCGCCGGCTCCAGCGTCCAGCCGCCGAAGCGGATGGACTTGGCCGGCGTCGCCGACGGCGCCCCCGCCTCGCCCGAGGCCCGGCGCAGCACGGCGCGGACGCGCGCCAGCAGCTCCCGCGGGTTGAAGGGCTTGCTGAGATAGTCGTCGGCGCCGAGCTCGAGGCCGACGATGCGGTCCGTCTCATCGGCCATGGCGGTCAGCATGACGATGGGCACGTCGCCCTGCGCGCGGAGCCATTTGGCGAAGTCGAGCCCGCTCTCGCCCGGGAGCATGAGATCGAGCACCACCAGGTGGTAGCGGCCGAGCGGCCAGAGGCGCCGCGCCTCCTTCGCGTCCCGGGCGGCGGCGACGCGCATGCCCTGGCGCTCGAGGAATTTCGAGAGAAGATCGCGGATCTCGCGGTCGTCGTCGACGACCAGGATATGGGGCTGGGGTTCCATGGCGTTTGTAACATAGCGCGCCGCCCGCCATTCCGCCCGGGATGTTGTTGCGGCGGGTTACGGAGACCGCCGCCGTTGCAGGCCGTTGCAATTCGCCATGCCCGGGGGCTTCCGGCAGCAACATCCGGGGCGCAGCCTCATGAGACCCAAGGCGGCCGCCTCCCCTTCCCGGCTGCCGTTGGGCTATAGGCGGCGGGGATGGCCCTTCCCTCCTTCCCGTCCTCGCCGCCGCCTTTTCCCGTCTCACCCCCTTGGGCGAGGGAAGGGCTCGCGGCACTGGCCGCCGCCGACCCGCGCCTTGGCGCGATCGAGGCGGCGGCCGGGCCGCTTCCCTGGCGGACGCGCCAGCCCGGCTTCCCCGGCCTGCTGCGCGCCATCTGCGGCCAGCAGATCAGCAACCAGGCGGCCGCCGCCATCTGGCGCCGGCTCTCCGCCCTGCCCGGCGCGCTGGAGCCAGCGGGCCTCCTGGCGATGGACGATGCGACGCTCTGCGGCGTCGCCGGCCTCTCCCGCCCCAAGGCGGCGCATGCCCGCTCGCTTGCCGCCGCTTGCCTCGAGGGCCGTCTCGACTTCGCGGCCCTGCCGGCGATGGGCAATGCGGCAGCCATCGCCCATATCGCCGCGGTGAAGGGGCTCGGGCCCTGGACGGCGGCGGTTCACCTCCTCTTCGCGGAGCAGCGTGCGGACGTCTTCCCCGCCGGCGACCTGGCATTGGCCGCAAGCGCCGCGCATCTGCTCGGGCTCCCGGCACGGCCCGGGCCGAAGGCGCTCGCCCTCCTCGCCGAGGGCTGGGCGCCCTGGCGGTCCCTGGCCGCGCGGCTGCTCTGGCATCACTGGCGCTTCGTCACCGGCCGGCCGGCGGTGGAGGATGGCTGAGCGCCTGCCCCGGCCGCGCGGCCCGGTTCCGGCGTCCCGGTCAGGGCTCGAGCAGGATGGAATCCAGCGGCCAGGGAATGGTCTCGCCCTCGACGAGGAAGGCGACCTCCCGCTCATCCTCGCCGTCCCAGGCGCGGGCAAGCGCCAGGGCGATGACCGGCAGCCAGCTCGATGTGCCGAGGGCAGCGCTGCAATGCGCCTCGATCCGGCCGCGCTCGTCATGCAGGCGGATGACATGGGAGGCCCAGATGCGCTCGCCCTCGCTGCCTTCGCCGACCAGCGACTCCGGGGTCAGCATGCGCAGCAACTCGCGCACCCTGCCGTCGGTGCGGATGAGGCGGACGATGCGCCAGGGCTCCTCGGCCGCGTTGTAGGCTGTGCAGTCGGGCTCGGCAGGGATCATCGTGGTGGGGCGGCGTCGAAGCCGTCCGCCAGCACGCCGCGCGGGGCGATGAATTCATACGGCGCACGGGGGAGGAATTGGCCCGTGCCGGGCTCGGCCTGCACCATACCGTCGCGCATCACCACCTCACCCCGCCGGATCGTCGCCACCGGCCATCCGGTGACTTCGAGTCCTTCATACGGCGTGTAGTCTATCGCGTGCTGCATCAACGGATTCTGAATGGTGACCCGCTTTTTCGGGTCCCAGAGGGCGAGGTCGGCATCGGCGCCGATGGCGATGGCACCCTTGCGCGGGGCGAGGCCCATCAGCCGCGCGGGATTCGTCGCAGTCAGGCGGACGAAGTGGTCGAGGGTGATGCGGCCCTTGGAGACGCCCTCGCTGAACAGGATCGGCAGGCGGGCGGCGAGGCCCGGGATGCCGTTCGGGATGTCGCGGAAGGCGGCGTCGCGGCCGCTGACCGCCTTGCCGGTCTCAGTGCCCATCGAGAAGCCGCAGTGGTCGGAGGAGACGACATCGAGCGTGCCGCGCCGGATCATCTCCCAGACGCGGCCCTGCTCCTCCACCGTGCGGGGGCTCGGCGAGCACATGTAGGCGGCGCCCGCGAAGCCGGGGCGGTCCATGTCGGCCGCCGTCAGCGTCAGGTACTGCGGGCAGGTCTCGCCCCAGACCTTGAGGCCGCGGGCTTGGGCGCGGGCGATCTCCTCCGCCGCCTCGGCGCAGCTGACATGGAAGACCTGGATGGGCTGGTCGACGAGCTCCGCCAGCGCGATGGCGCGGTGCGTCGCCTCGCGCTCGACGACGACGGGGCGCGACCAGGCATGGTATTTCGGCGCGGTCATCCCGGCCTTCATCAACATCTCGGTGCGCCACTTGATGGCGGCATAATTCTCGCAATGCACGGTGACGAGGCAGCCATGCCGCCGCGCCGTCACCAGCACCTTCAGGAACTGCTCGTCGCTGAGGTGCAGCGGCTCATAGGTGAGGAAGACCTTGAGGCTGCGGATGCCGCGGGCGACGACCTGCGGCACCTCGCGCTCCAGCACCTCCTCGGTCGGGTCGCTGATGATCTGGTGGAAGCTGTAGTCCAGCATCCCCTTCGCCGCCCGCTGCTCGTAATCGGCGAGGCGGGGGAGGATGCCCTCGCCCTTCCATTGCGGGACGAAGCAGACGACGCTGGTGGTGCCGCCGGCGAAGGCGGAGGTGCTGGCGGTGCGGAAGCTCTCCTCGTTCACCGTCACGGCGAGGTCGCCGCCGGTGCCGACATAGCCGCCGCGCGCCGGCTCCTCGATATGGCAGTGGCTGTCGACGCCGCCGGGCAGGACGAGGAGGCCGCCGGCATCGATGGTGGCATCGGCATCGGCGAGGCGCTCGGCCAGCGCCACGATGCGGCCGCTGCGGATGCCGATATCGCAGCGCATGGTGCCGAAGCCGCCCGCCACCATGCCGCCCCGCACCGCCAGATCATATTCGGCCATGTCCCGCCTCCCCTCGCTCGGGTGGAGCTTGGCGCGCCCGGCGCGAGGCGGGCAAGCCTCGGCAGGATTGAAACGGCATGGTCCCCGGGGCAGGATCGCGCCATGACCTATGCCGACTTCCTGCGGACGCAATGGCAGGCGCTGGTCGAGGAGTGGCTGGCGGAGGTGAATACCGCCTTCATCGCCCTGCCCGACCTTGGCTGGTTGGAGCACCTGGCCGATCCGCGGCGTCCGGGCGGCGGCGGAGGCTGGTCGCCGCTCGGCGACGTGGCGCCGGGGGAGGCGCTGATGCGGCGGGACCGGCAGGGGCGGCCGCAGCTCTGGGTGAAGCCGGAGGAGAAGGCGGGCGGCAGCGGACGCTACGCAGCCCATTGGGCGCGGTTCTGCGCGCTGCTCGGCATGCCGGCGCCCGCCTCCAGCCTCGGCGGCCGGGCGCTGGCGGTCGACCATCTCTTCCCGGAGACGGCGGCGGCGCGGCGGGGATGGGCCCTGGTGCGGGCCATGCCCGTGGATGCCCGGTCCAATAGCCTGGTCGGCAGCACGATCGAGAAGGCGGAGGCCGGCCGCGGCGGGCGGGCGAGGCCGCGAACGGCAAGCTCCATTACCCTCGCCAAGGTCACCGGCTTCCAGGGCTCCTTCGCCCGCAGCCAGGCGGCGGGGGCGGTGGCGCAGGCGCTGCTGGCGCATATCCGCCACTGCGGGCTGCGCGTGCCGCCCGATGCCTTCCTCCCCTCCGGCGAGGAGGAGAAATTGGTCGAATGGCTGATCGGCCGCTACCGGGATGAGCCGTAGGGCGGGTTCGGTTCCACCTGACTGGTGGAACCTGCTTTGGCCAATCTTCGATCAAGCAATACCCCGATCGGGTGATTCCGCCCGATCGGGGTATGCCCCTGGCCGATAGCCCTCAAGCCGGGGACGCGCAACGGTTCAGGCGCTGCCCGCCGCAGGCAGGCCGGCAAGGTCGCCCGGCGCGAGGGCGCGGAGGAAGTCCTCGCCCCAGCCCTCGGGCGAGGCGCCGGCGATCGCCTCCCAGGCAGCGAGCCAGCGCTCCTGCCGCTCGGCGCGCGGCATGTCGAGGGCGCAGGACAGCGCCTCCGCCATCCCCTCGGCGTCATGCGGGTTGACCAGCAGAGCGGAGGAAAGCTGCGCCGCGGCGCCGGCAAAGCGGGAGAGGACGAGCACGCCAGGGTCGTTCGGATCCTGGGCGGCAATGAATTCCTTGGCGACGAGGTTCATCCCGTCCCGGATCGGCGTCACCAGGCAGACCTTGGCGAGCCGCATGAAGCCCGCCACCGTGTCCCGCGCCTGCGGCCGGGCGAGCAAGCGCAGCGGCAGCCAGTCGGGCTCGCCGAACTCGCTGTTGATGGCGCCGGCGGCGCTGTCGACCTCCTGGCGGAGGCGGCGATAGGCGAGCACGTCCTCGCGCGAGGGGGCTGCGATCTGCAGCATGGTGGCGCTGCGGGCCGGGCGCCGGGCGATGACGCGGCGGAAGGCCTCGAGCCGCTCCGGCAGGCCCTTGGTCGGGTCGAGCCGGTCGACGCCGAGGACGAGCGCCTGGCCCTGGAGCGAGCGGGCGAGCAGCCGGGCCGGCTCCAGCACCGCCTGCGCGGCCGCGGTTGCGGCGAATTCGCGGGCGGCGATCTCGGCAGGGAATACGCCGAGGCGGATCGGCCGGCCACCGAGTTCCAGCGCTTGGTCGCCGGTGCGGACGGCGCCGGCAAATTCGGTGGCGGTCGCGGCGAAATTGTCCCGGTCGCTGGCGGTCTGGAAGCCGAGCAGGTCGGAGGCCAGCACATCCTGCACCAGGCCACGGATGCCGGGGGCGACGGCTGCCGCATCCGGCGCCGGGAAGGGCACATGGAGGAAGAAGCCGGTCGGGTTCCGCACCCCCTGGCTGCGCAGCGCGCCGGGCAGGGAGAAGAGGTGGTAGTCATGCACCCAGATGCGGTCGTCCCCTTCCAGCAGCGGCGCCAGGCAGTGGGCGAAGCGTTGGTTCACGCGCCGGTAGGTGTCGAGGTCCTGCCGGCGGAAGGCCATCAGATGCGGCAGCGAGTGCAGCATCGGCCAGAGCACGCCGTTGGAATACCCGGTGTAGTAGCCGCGATGCTCGGCCTCGGTCAGGTCGAGCGTCGCATAGCCGACGGCGCCGCGTTGGGCGAAGGCGGGCGGGCCCGTCTCCTCGGTGACGGCGCCGCTCCAGCCGAACCAGAGCCCGCCGCGGCGCTGCATCAGCCCGAGCAGGGCGACGGCAAGCCCCCCGGCATGCCCGGCATTCCCGGCCGGAACGGGCACCCGGTTGGAGACGACGACGATGCGGCTCATCCCACCTCCAGCAACGCGACCGGCAGGCGGGCGAGGATGTCGGCCAGGGGCAGGCGATCCCCGGATTCCCCCCCAGGCGCGCCGAGGACCGCCTCGGTCAGCGCATCCCGCCAGCGGTGTTCCACCATGGGACGCGGCAAGACGAGTTCGGTTCCGCGCCATTCCTCAGGTGATACGAGCGGCCGGGTGGCGGAGCCCATCAGCGTCGCCGGCAGGCGGGTGACGACCGCGATCACCGTGCGGCCCTTGTGGCTGCGGGCGAAGGCGAGGACATGGGCGGCGTGCGGCCCCTCGACGGCGAGCGGCTGGTAGTCGCCCTCGGCGAAAAGGCCGGGCTCCGCGGCGCGGAGCGCCAGGGCACGGGCGAGCACGGCCTGCTTCACCCGCCCGTCCTGCCAGTGCTCGAGCAGCGTCGCCGGCGGCGCGGCGGCCTCCAGCGCCTCCCGGCGCGCGGCCCAGTCGACCGGGCGCCGGTTGTCCGGATCGACCAGGCTGAAATCCCAGAACTCGGTGCCCTGGTAGAGGTCGGGCACCCCCGGCGCGGTGCAGCGGAGGAGCAGCTGGGCAAGGCCGTTCGCTGCGCCGGCCGGGGCGATGCGGGCGGCGAAGCCGGCGATCTCCTCGCGCAGGTGGCTGGCGCGGTCGGGCGCCATGCAGGCGAAGATGAAGTCGCGGCAGGCCGCCTCGTACTCGGCATTGGGCACCGCCCATTCGGTGCGGCGCTTGGCCTCGCGCAGCGCCTTCTCCTGCCAGGCGGCGACGCGGTCGAGGAAGGCGGAGACGCCCGCCTCGTCATCCGCGGCGAGGCCGAGCGGCCAGGCGCCAACCAGCGTCTGGTAGAGCATGAGCTGGGCGCTCATCCCCGGCGCCGCGCCGTCATCGAGCGTCTTGCGGAGCGAGGCGTTGAGGCGCGTCCAGCGCTGCACGGCGCCGGACCATTCGGCCGGGATTTCGGAGAGGACGGCGAGGCGGGCGCGGACATCCTCGCCGCGCTTGTGGTCATGCGTCGCCGTCGCCAGCAGGGCGCGGGGAAAGTTTTTCGCCCGCGCGCGGGCCGTGGCGTGGAAGCCGGCCGGGGTCACCGCGAAGCGGCCGGGGTCGGAGCCGACCTCGTTGCGGGAGATGAGGCGGCCATAGCGGTAGAAGGCCGTGTCCTCCACGCTTTTCGCCGTCGCCGGGGCAGAGAGCTGCTGGAAGCGGACGGCGGCCGAGAGGCGCTCGCGCCGCTGGTTCGGCGGCAGGCTGCGCGGCGGCTCGCCGCCCAGCCAGCCGTCCAGCAGCTCGAGCAAGGGGCGCTCCGTGGCGCGGACGGTGCGACGGGCCCCGGCCAGCGCCCAGTCGAGGATGCGCTTGTCCTCGGCGCTGCGCCCGCCGGAGGTGATATAGAGCCGGTAGATCGGGAAATGCACGAGCACCTCTGCCAGCGCGCGGCGCAACGCGGTCAGGGTGAAGTCGCGCGTGACCAAGTCCCGCACGGCGACGCGCTTGAGGGCGGCGGCGGTTGCATTCAGCTCGGAGGCGAGGTTGTCGCGGAGGATCTGGCGCTTGGCCTCGCGCACCTCGATCTCGAACTCGCCGGCGCGGCGGGTCTGCTCGGTCCAGAGGGCGGTGAGCGGCCCCTCCCCGGCCGGGTCATGCAGGACGCCGCTCGCCTCGTCCATGAAGTCGTAGCCGGTGGTGCCGTCCACCATCCAGTCGGTGCGCAGCGTTTCGAAGGGGGCGAGGATCTTCTCGACCCAGATCAGCGGCGGCTGGTCGGGGCGGACCGTCTCCATGCGGCGGTGCAGCTTGCGGCAGTAGCCGCGCGGGTCGGCTAGGCCGTCGACATGATCGATGCGCACGCCGTCGATGGTGCCCTCGGCATAGAGGTTCAGCACCAGCTCATGCGTGGCGTCGAAGACCTCGGGCAGCTCGACGCGGAGGCCGGCGAGCGAGGTGATGTCGAAGAAGCGGCGCCAGTTGATCTCGTCCGCCGCGGCGCGCCACCAGGCGAGGCGGTAGTGCTGGCGCTCCAGCAACCGGTGCAGGGCAAGGCGCCCGGCCTCCTCCTTGGCGTCGAAGGCAGCGAGGGCATGGGCGATGCCGGCGCGGCCGGGCTCCGTCGCCGCGGCCTCGGCCAGGCGGGCGCGGCAGGCGGAGGCCTCGCGCCGGGAGAGGGTACGGTCGCGCTGGTGCAGGCCGATGCGGCCGAACTCGACGGCCAGCTCCTGCAGTCCCGGCTCCGCGGAGGCCTGGAGGATGTGGTGATAGTGCTGCGGCGCGACGGGGAAGCGGTGCTCGTAATACTGGACGTAGAAGCGCCCTGTCCCCGCCTCGAATTGCAGGACGAGGTTGCCGGAGGCCAGCACCTCGCCATAGGGGTCGCCGAGGAAGGGGGCAAGGAGGCGGTTGGAGAGCGACCGGTCCGGCGGCTCCCAGTCGATGTCGAAATAAGGGGCGAAGGGGCTCTGCCGCCCCCATTCGAGGACGTCGAGCCACCACTCGTTGTCGGCGCCGCCGACGCCCATGTGGTTCGGCACGATGTCGAGGATGAGGCCGAGCCCCGCCTCCTTCAGCGCGGCGGAGAGGCGCCGCAGCGCCGGCTCGCCGCCCAGCTCCGGGTTGATCTGGCGGTGGTCGACGATGTCGTAGCCATGGGTTGAGCCGGGCCGCGCCTTGAGGATGGGCGAGGCGTAGAGATGGCTGATGCCCAGCCGGGCGAGGTAGGGCACCAGCGGCACGGCGTCGTCGAGGGTGAAACCGGCATGGAATTGCAGCCGGGCCGTCGCCCGTAGCGGAGTTGGCACGGGCATCACTCTCCTTTGGGGCGGGCGCGGGCGAGGATCTCGATGCGGCGCGCCACGGCGGGGTTGTCCAACAGATGGGCGGCCTCGCCGGGCAGGCGGCGCTGCCAGTTCGGATGGCCCTCCACCGTACCGGGCAGGTTCGGCTGCTCCGGCAGGGCCAGCGTATCCTCGATCGGCAGGATGGCGAGGGTGCAGGCGGCGCCGGCGGTATGGGCGATGGCGGCATCCACCACCAGCCCGGCCGCATCGGGTGCCGGCTCGTCGCCGGTCGCGGCGCCGCTTTCGAGGAAGGCGCGCCAGAGGGCGCTGCGGTCCTCGGCGCGGCGGGCATGCTCCTTCTGCGCCGTATCGGCCTCGGGGAAGAGGCCGAGCCGGGCGCGCCAGTCGATGTCGAGGCCGCGCCACCAGCCGGTGACGGTCGGCAGGTCGTGCGTCGTCGTCATCGCCGCGGCATCGGGCGACCAGCCATGCGGCGGGCGGAAGCTGCCGTCCTGCTCCTGCTCGAACCAGAGCACGCGCATGCCGAGGATGCCGGCGCGCGCCATGGCGCCTTGGAAGCCCTCGGGCAGCGTGCCGAGATCCTCGCCGATGACGATCGCCCGGTGCCGGCCGGATTCCAGGGCGAGCAGCCGCAGCATGTCCTGCATCGGATAGCGCAGATAGGCGCCGCCCGCGGGGCCGAGGCCCTGCGGCACCACCCAGAGCCGGGCGAGGCCCATCGCATGATCGACGCGCAGGCCGCCGGCATGGCGGAAGGTCGCCTGCAGCAGCTCGATGAAGGCGCCGAAGCCGCCCATGCGCATCTCGAGCGGGGAGAAGGCGGTGAGGCCCCAGTCCTGCCCGAGCGGGGAGAAGATATCGGGCGGCGCGCCGACCGAGAGGCCCGGCAGGATTTCCCGCTGGCGCGACCAGGCATGGCTGCCGCCGCCATCCGTGCCGACGGCGAGGTCGGCGATCAGGCCGACCGGCATTCCCGCGTCGCGCGCCGCCTGCTGCGCCGCGCCGCGCGAGGCATCGGCCAGCCACTGGCAGAAGGCGTGGAAGGCCACCTCGCGCGGGTTGTCGCGGGCGAAGCGCTGGACGCCGGGGCTCTGCGGGGTGCGGAACTCCTCCGGCCAGTTGCGCCAGTGCCAAAGATCAGGCGACTGGCCGTAGAAATGCGCGTGCAGCGCCTCGAAGCGGGCATGGTCCTCGAGGGCGGGGCCGGCCTCGCGGCGGTACTCGACGAAGCCCTCGTGGTCGGCGGCGGCGTCGAAGAGCAGGCGGAACTGGGCAAGCTTGGCCGCCGTCGCCTGCGGCCAGTCGATCAGCGGCGCATCCTCGGCCGGCAGGACGGAGGCGGTGCCGAGCGCCGCCGCAGGGTCGGCATGGAGCACGTTCAGCATAATGCGGCTGGAGGGGGCGTAGGGGCCGTATTTACCGGGGTCGGCGCCGAAGAGGGCATGGGCCGGGCTGACCGCGAGCGCCGTCGCGCCGCGCCGTCCGGCGGCATGGGCCAGCGCCGCAACGCCGCCGAAATCGCCGATGCCGCCATCGCCCTGGCGGCGGAGCGAGTAGATCTGCGCCGCCAGCGCCCAGGGCGCGGCGCCGTTGTGGATCTCGGCGCCGAGGTCGTTGAGGGTGACGCAGCGCGGCGGCGCGGCGGCGATGGTGGCGTGGCCGCCATCGAGGGTCAGGCGGTGGTAGCCGGGGGTGGAGACGGCGGGCAGCCGCGCCTCGCCGGCCCAGCCGGTCTCCAGCCGGCCCTCGATCCGGTCGCCGCCCTCGATCTGGAGGGTGAAGCGATGGCCGGGCGAGGCGCCGGGGATGGCGACGCCATCCGGGCCGACCGTCATGGTCAGCAGCGGCGGCAGTCGCGCGTCCAGCTCGCGCAGCAGGTGGCGGGCCTCGCGCGCATCCTCGGGGAGGCCGAGGGCCGCCAGGACGGCCCGCATCGTCTCCGGCGCGATCGCCTGGGTCTGGCCATGCACGTCGCGCCAGGAGGTAGCGATGCCCGCTGCTTCAGCCAGGTCCTGTAACTCGTCATCGGTAGTCATGTCATTATCCTTGGCTGAGCAGCGCGACGGTGCACCGCGGCAGCAACTCGCCGGCGGCGAGCGTGCCGGCAGCGCCCGCCATGCTCTCGAACAGGACCTCGCCCTGCCCGGTGGCGCGGGCCGGCGCGGCGCCGAGGTTGCAGGCGATGGTCAGGGTGCTGCCATCGCCGAGCCGCCAGCGGGCGAGCACCGCCCCCTCCCCCACCGGCTGGGCGCCGAGCGCCGCCGCACCCGGCAGGTGCGGGACGATGCGGGCATGCCGCAGCGCGAGCAGGTGGCGGTAGAGGGCGAGCATCGCGTCATGCGGTGGCCGCGCGGCCTCGGCGGGATCGGGGATAGAGGTGCGGAAGGTGCTTTCGGCGTTCGGGTCGGGGATGGTCTCGCGCTTCGCCGGATCCTGGAAGGCCGTGAATTTGGCGAATTCCCTCCGCCGCCCCTGGGTGACGAGAGGGGCGAGTTCCGCATTGTGGTCGGTGAAGAACAGGAAGGGCGCGCTCGCCCCCCATTCCTCGCCCATGAACAGCAGCGGGATCTGTGGGCAGAGCAGCAGCAGCGCCGTTGCGGCCTGCAGGGCGCGCGGATCGCTGAGGGCCGGGAGGCGCTCGCCGAAGGCACGGTTGCCGACCTGGTCGTGGTTCTGCAGGAAGAGGACGAAGGCAGTCGGCGGCAGGCCGGCGGTCGGCTCGCCGCGCGGGGCGCCGAGATGGCCGGAGCGCTGGCCCTGGAAGAGGAAGCCCTCGGCCAGCACCTTGGCGAGCTTCGCGGTGCCGTCGTCGCAGAAATCCTCGTAGTAGCCCTCGCGCTCGCCGGTCAGCAGCGGGTGGAGGATGTTGTGGCCGTCGTCGTTCCATTGCGCATCGAATCCGCCCCTGGGGCGGAGATGGCGGGCGGCGTTGTGCTCGTTCTCCAGCACCAGGTGGATGTGGCGGTCGGGGAACTCGCCGCGGATGCGGGTGGCAAGCACGTCGAGCCAGTCGGCCTCGGAAATCGCATGGACGGCATCGAAGCGGAGGCCGTCGATGCGGTAGTCGCGCAGCCAGGAAAGGGCGTTCTCCTCGAAGAAGGCCCGCACCGGCGGCTGCTTGAAGTCGATCGCGGCGCCCCAGGGGGTGTGGATGCCCTCGTCGAAGAAGCTTTTGGCGTAGACATGGAGATAGGCGCCGTCCGGGCCGAAATGGTTGTAGACGACGTCGAGGAAGACCATCAGCCCAAGTCCGTGCGCGGCATCGACCAGCGAGCGCAGCTCGTCCGGCGTGCCGAGGGCGGCATCTGGCGCATAGGGCAGCACGCCGTCGTAGCCCCAGTTCCAGCGGCCGGGGAAGTCGTTGACCGGCATCAGCTCGATGGCGGTGACGCCGAGCTCCTTCAGCCGCGGCAACGCGGCCTCGACGCCGGCGAAGCCGCCCATGGCGCCGGCATGGACCTCGTAGAGGACCGTCTCGTGCCAGGGGCGGCCGCGCCAGGCCGCATGGCGCCAGGCATAGGCGGCGGGGTCGACCACGACCGAGGCATCGTGCACGTCGCCCGCCTGCAGGCGGGAGGCCGGGTCGGGCACGGCGAGATCAGGGCTCACGCGGAAGCGGTACCGGACGCCGACGCCGACCGGCGCCTCCGCCTCGAACCACCCCTCGCCCGTGGCCTGCATGGGCTGGGCGGGGCGGCCCTCGACCTCGAGGCCGACCTCGCCGGCGTCGGGCGCCCAGAGGCGGAAGCGGGTACGGTCGGGGGCGAGCAGGGTGGCGCCCCAGGTATTGGTTACGCTCATGTGGGTGGTAGCCTCGTCGCCAGCAGCACGACGGAATGGGCGGCCACCGGCACGCTTCCGCCCTCGGCGCGGCGCTCTTCGGCCTCGGGGTTGGCGGTGTCGAGCACGATGGTCCAGTCCATGGCGGGTGCAGGCAGGGTGAAGTCATGCGCGGCGCCATCGGCGTTCAGCAGCAGCAGCGTGGCATCGACGCTGCCGTCCTCGGCCCCGGTGGCACGGCAGAGTGTCAGCGTCCGGGCCTCGGGCTCGTTCCATGCGTCCGGCGTCATGACCTGGCCATTTTGGTCGAACCACTCGATGTCGCGCAGACCGGGGCGAACCTCGGCGCCGCCATGGAGGAAGACCGACGGGCGGAGCGGCGGCAGGCGATGGCGGAGCGCGATGCAGCGGGCGGTGAAGCGCTGCAGCGCCTCCGCCTCCGCAGTCGCGGCGCGGGTCCAGTCGAACCAGCTGATCTCGTTGTCCTGGCAATAGGCGTTGTTGTTGCCGCGCTGGGTGCGCCGCATCTCGTCGCCGCCGAGCAGCATCGGCGTGCCGGCGGAGGCAAAGAGCGTCGCCAGCATGGCGCGCACCACGGATTGCCGCATGGCGTTGATGCCGGGGTCGTCCGTCTCGCCCTCGACGCCCCAGTTGTTGCTGTGGTTGTTGGAATGGCCGTCGCGGTTGTCCTCGCCATTCGCCTCGTTGTGGCGCTGCTCGTAGGCGTTGAGGTCGTGCAGCGTGTAGCCGTCATGGCTCCCCAGGAAATTGACGCTGGCCCAGGGGCGGCGGCGGCGGCGGTCGAACAGCTCGGCGGATCCGGTGAGACGGGCGGCGAGGTCGCTCCGCATGCCGCTGTCGCCGCGCCAGAAGCGGCGGACGCCGTCGCGGTAGCGGTCGTTCCACTCGCCCCAGCCGGGCGGGTGGTTGCCGACCTGGTACCCGCCGGGGCCGATATCCCAGGGCTCAGAGATCAGCTTCACCCGCGACAGCACGGGATCCTGTCGGATGGCGTCGAAGAAGCCGCTGCCGGGGTCGAAGCCGCCCGGCTCCCGCCCCAGGATCGTGCCGAGGTCGAAGCGGAAGCCGTCGACATGATACTGCTCGACCCAGTAGCGCAGGCTGTCCATCACCATCTGCAGCACGCGGGGGTGGCTGATGTTGATGGTGTTGCCGGTGCCCGTGTCGTTGATGAGGGTGCGCGGCTCGTCCGGCAGCGCCCGGTAGTAGGAGGCGTTGTCGAAGCCGCGCCAGGACAACGTCGGCCCCATCTCGCTGCCCTCGCAGGTGTGGTTGTAGACCACGTCCAAGATGACCTCGATGCCGGCGGCATGCAGGCGGCGCACGGCCACCTTCAGCTCGTTCCGCATCCAGGGCTCGATCAGGTAGCGCGGCTCCGGGGCGAAAAAGCCGAGTGTCGAATAGCCCCAGTAATTGCGCAGGCCCTTGGAGACGAGGAAGCGGTCCTGCAGGAAGGCCTGGATCGGCAGCAGCTCCAACGCGGTGATGCCGAGGCGCTGGAGATGGTCGATGAAGCGCGGATCGGCGAGGGCCGCGAAGGTGCCGCGCTCGCGCGGCGCGATGTCCTCGCGCAGCATGGTGAGGCCGCGGACATGCGCCTCGTAGATGACGGTGCGGTCCCAGGGCACGCAGGGCGGCCGGTCATCGCCCCAATGGAAGCTGTCGTCGACGACGACGGATTTCGGCATGGCCGGCGCGCTGTCCCGCCGGTCGAAGGTCAGGTCCGCGCGGCCGGCGCCGACGCGGTAGCCGAACAGCACGTCGGACCATCGGACCTCGCCGGAGATCTGCCGCGCATAGGGGTCGAGCAGCAGCTTGTGCGGGTTGAAGCGATGGCCCTGGCGCGGCTCGTAGGGACCATAGGCGCGGTAGCCATAGAGCTGGCCGGGCCGCGCCTCGGGCAGGTAGCCGTGCCATACCTCGTCGGTGCATTCCGGCATCGGCAGGCGGGCGACTTCGCGGCGCCCGGCGGCATCGAAGAGGCAGAGCTCGATGCGCTCGGCATGGGCGGAGAACACTGCGAAATTGACGCCCAGCCCATCCCAATTCGCCCCGAGCGGATTGGGCCGGCCGGGAAGCAGACGAACCGGTATGGGAGGCATGTTACCCCTGGTGCGTGAGGACGATCACCGCGAGCGGCGGGAGGAAGAGCGGGAGCGACTGGCCGAAGCCATGGCTCTCGACCGTTTCGGCCCGCACCGAACCACCGTTGCCGGTGTTCGTTCCGCCATAGGCAGCACCGTCGGTATTCACGACCTCGTGCCAGGTGCCGGCCGCCGGAACGCCGATGCGGTAGGCGTAGCGCGGCACCGGCGTCATGTTGCAGACGACGAGCGCCGGCGCATCACCCCCCGCGCCAAAGCGGAGCCAGGCGAAGATGCTCTGCGCGCTGTCGTCGCCGACCACCCAGCGGAAGCCCTCCGGCGACGCGTCGCGCCGGTGCAGGGCCGGGATGGAGCGATAGGCGGCATTCAGGTCGTGCACCAGGCGTTGGATGCCGCGATGGCGCGCATCGTCGAGCAGGCCCCAGGACAGCGCGGCATCGTGGTTCCACTCGCTCGGCTGGGCGATCTCGCTGCCCATGAAGAGCAGCTTCTTGCCCGGATGCGACCACATGAAGGCCAGATAGGCGCGCAGGTTGGCGAATTTCTGCCAAGGGTCACCCGGCATCTTCCCGATCATCGAGCCCTTGCCGTAGACCACCTCGTCATGGCTGAGCGGCAGGATGAACTTTTCGCTCCACGCATAGACCAGGCCGAAGGTCATGCTGTCATGGTGGTAGCGGCGGTTGATTGGGTCCTCCTCAATGTAGTGGAGGGTGTCGTGCATCCAGCCCATGTTCCATTTGTAGTGGAATCCAAGGCCGCCCTCGCTGGTCGGGCGTGTCACGCCGGGCCAGGCGGTGCTCTCCTCGGCGATCATCACCGCGCCGCCGCAGCGTTCCTCCACGACGGCGTTGAGCTCCTGCAGGAAGGCGACGGCCTCGAGGTTCTCCCGCCCGCCATAACGGTTCGGAACCCACTCGCCGGCAGGCCGCGAATAGTCGCGGTAGAGCATGGAGGCGACAGCGTCCACGCGCAGCCCGTCGACATGGTAGTGCTCCAACCAGTACATGGCGCTGGCGAGGAGGAAGCCGCGCACCTCGTTGCGGCCGAAATTGTAGATGGCCGTGTTCCAGTCGCGGTGGAACCCCTCGCGCGGGTCGGCATGCTCGTAGAGCGCGGTGCCGTCGAAGCGGTAGAGGCCATGTGCATCGGTCGGGAAATGCGCCGGCACCCAGTCGAGGATGACGCCGATCTTCGCCGCATGGGCGCGGTCGACGAAGCGGGCGAAGCCCATGGGCGAGCCGAAGCGCGCGCTGGGCGCGAACATGCCGAGCGGCTGGTAGCCCCAGGAGCCGCCGAAGGGATGCTCCATCACCGGCAGGAATTCGAGATGGGTGAAGCCCATGCCCTGCACATAGGGGATGAGGCGGTCAGCCAGGCGATCCCAGTCCGGCGACTCGCCGTCGGCGCCGCGCCACCAGGAGCCGGGATGGACCTCATAGACCGAGATCGGCGCATCGGCCGCTTGGCGGGCGGCACGCTCCGCCATCCAGGCCTGGTCGGTCCAGAGGAAGGGCGTGGGGTCGGGGATGCGGGAGGCGGTGGCGGGCGGCATCTCGGTCGCCACCGCGACCGGATCGGCCTTCTGCGGCAGCACGCTGCCATCGGCGCCGACCAGCTCGTACTTGTACGGCGCGCCGGGCCGAAGGCGCGGGATGAACAGCTCCCACACCCCCGCCTCGCGCCGCAGCCGCATCGGGTGGCGGCGGCCGTCCCAGCCGTTGAAGTCGCCGACCACGGAGGCGCGCTGCGCATTCGGCGCCCAGAGGGCGAAGCGCACGCCGGAGATGCCATCGACGGACATCGCATGGGCGCCGAACACCTTCGCCAGATCGAAATGCCGGCCCTCGGCGAAGAGATGCAGGTCGAGCGGGCCGAGCAGCAGGCCGAAGCTGTAGGGATCCTCCGTCTCCTGCACCGAGCCCGGCCACTCGATGCGCAGGCGGTAGGGCACCTGGCGCGAGACGCGGCCAGAGAAGAGGCCGGCAGGGTGGACCTTCTCCAGCCGGCCGAGCTCCTCGCCGCCATCGCGCGCCAGCACGGACACGCCGCGCGCGCCGGGCTGGAAGCTGCGAATCTCCTCGGCATGCGGACCGAGGATGGCGAAGGGGTCGCCG
This sequence comes from Belnapia sp., assembly GCF_059504005.1. NCBI lineage: Bacteria > Pseudomonadati > Pseudomonadota > Alphaproteobacteria > Acetobacterales > Roseomonadaceae > Belnapia > Belnapia sp. The sequence goes on from NZ_JCACHU010000056.1 coordinate 18,519, forward strand.
TGGCGACCCTCGACCAGGGAGTCGGCTCCCGGGATCATGCCGTGATCCTTTCCGCGAGGACGGCAAGGCCGCGGAGGGGCACGCCGATCCAGGCCGGCCGGTTGGCCGCTTCGTAGCGCACCTCGTAGGCGGCCTTCTCGAGCAGGAAGAGGTCGATCAGCGCTGCCTCCGCGCCAGCGGGAACCCAGGGGTTCTCGGCGGCATGCTCGACGGCGCGATAGGCCTGAAGGAAGGCGGCGGAGGCCTCCCGCTGCCAGCGCTGGAACAGCGCGGCACGGCGCTCGGCCGGCGCGGCGGTGGCGGCGCCGGAGGCTTCGCTCGCCGTCGCCACCGAGGCGGCGTAGTCGAGGCTGCGCAGCAGCCCGGCCACGTCCCGGAGCGGGCTGCCCTTGGCGCGGCGCTCGTCGAGCGAGCGCGCGGGCTCGCCCTCGAAGTCGACGATCACCGCGTCGCCCTGCGCGACCAGCACCTGGCCGAGATGGAAGTCGCCATGCACGCGCGTCTTCAGCGCGCCATCGGCAGATTGCGCGAGGCGCCGCGCAGCCTCGTGCAGCGCCTCGCGCTTCGCCACCAGCGTGGCGGCGAGCGGCGCGACATCCTCGGCGAGGCCGCCGCGCGCGAGCAGGTCGAGCGCCGGGTCGAGCTGCTCGAGTGCACCCTTCGCCCAGGCCGAGCGGTCCGGCTCGGTCGCCGGCTCCGGCCGGAAATCGGGGTTGCCGGTGGGGCGGGCGAGCACCGCGTGCAGCTCGCCGAGCCGCCGGCCCAGCGCCTCGGCGAAGGCCAGGTAGCCGGCGAAGGCATCCTCCGGCGCTTCCGCGCTGAGCGCCGCCTCGTCGACCGCCCGCTGCAGCCAGTCCTGCGTCCAGCCCCAGCCATCGCCCTGGTTGCGGACGAAGCCCTGCGCCAGCATCAGCGTATGCGGCGTGCCGTCGGGCGCAATGCGCGCCACCTCGCCGAGCAGCGGCGCGGTGTTGCCGAAGCCGGCTTCGGTCAGGTAGCGCGTGACCTCTGCCTCCGGATGGATGCCCGGGTTGATGCGGCGGATGATCTTGAGCACGATCTGCTCGCCATAGATCAGCGAGGAGTTCGACTGCTCGGCCGAAAGACGGCGGATCTCCGGCGCCTCGGGCAGCGGCACATCGGCGAGGCGGGAGGTGGCGAGGAAGCGGATCTCGCCTTCCTCCGTCGGCAGCACCATGCCCTGCTGCAGGGCGTGCAGCACGGCGGGCGGCATGCGGTCGTCGGCGAAGGCGTCGGTGAGGAAGCCGACGCGCCGCACCTGGCGCAGCCGCGACAGGGCGAGCTGCGCGGCGAGCGGGCCGCCGCCCTCCACATCCTCGACGCCTGCGAGCGGCAGGGCGTAGCGCTCGGTCCGGCCGGGAAGGCCGACCTCGACCTCGGCCATGACCACGGCGCCATTCGCCTCGGGCAGGCTGGCGATGGCGCCGAGGCGGATGGCATCGATCCGCTCGCCCTTGCTGGCGAACCAGCGGCGCTTCGGCAGGTATTCGGGCAGGACGAGCTGCTCCAGCTCGCGCCTGACGGCAGCTCCGAGAAGTTCTTTCACATCGGCCTTCAGGACTAGGGTGCGAAGATCAGGCAGCGGTTCCGGCGAGGGCTCGTGCCAGGGCGGCAGGTGCTTCTCCGTCGCCAGCACGAACCAGTAAAATCCGTAGGGCGGCAGGGTCAGCAGGTAGGGCAGCTGGCCGATCGGCGGGAAGCTGGTGCCACCCAGCATCTCGACCGGCACGCGGCCGGCGCAGCCGGAGAGGTCGAGTTCCACCGCCTGCGCGGCGCGGGAGAGGTTGAAGACGCAGAGGATGGTGTCGTCCTCGAACTCCCGCACATAGGCGAGGACCTTGCGGTTGGCCGGATAGAGCAGCCGCATCTCGCCGCGGCCGAAGGCGCGGCTACGCTTGCGAACGGCGAGCATGCGCCGCATCCAGTTGAGCAGGCTGTGCGGGTCGCGCGACTGGGCTTCGACATTGACCGCCTGGAAGCCGTAGATCGGATCCTGCAGCGGCGGCAGGACGAGCGCCGCCGGATCCGCCCTGGAGAAGCCGCCGTTGCGGTCCGGCGACCACTGCATCGGCGTGCGCACGCCGTCGCGGTCGCGGAGGAAGATGTTGTCGCCCATGCCGATCTCGTCGCCGTAGTAGATGACGGGCGTGCCCGGCATCGACAGCAGCAGGCCGTTCATCAACTCGATCCGCCGCCGGTCGCGCTGCAGCAGCGGGGCGAGGCGGCGGCGGATGCCGAGGTTGATGCGCGCGCGCTTGTCGGCGGCATAGGTTGACCAGAGATAGTCGCGCTCCCGGTCCGTGACCATCTCGAGCGTCAGCTCGTCGTGGTTGCGGAGGAAGATGGCCCATTGGCATCCTTCCGGGATGTCCGGCGTCTGCCGCAGGATGTCGGTGATGGGGAAGCGGTCCTCCTGCGCGATGCCCATGTACATCCGCGGCATCAGCGGGAAGTGGAAGGCCATGTGGCACTCGTCGCCCTGGCCGAAATACTGCTGCGTGTCTTCCGGCCACTGGTTGGCCTCGGCCAGAAGCATGCGCCCCTGGAAGGACTGGTCGAGCTTGCCGCGGATGGTCTTCAGGACGGCATGGGTCTCGGAGAGGTTCTCGTTGTTCGTCCCCTCGCGCTCGACGAGGTAGGGCACCGCGTCGAGCCGCAGCCCGTCCACGCCGATATCGAGCCAGAACTTCATCACGTTCAGCACTTCGGCCAGCACGCGCGGATTGTCGAAATTCAGGTCCGGCTGGTGGCTGTAGAAGCGGTGCCAGAAATAGGCCTTGGCCTCCGAGTCCCAGGTCCAGTTCGACTTCTCGGTGTCGATGAAGATGATGCGCGTCTCTTGGTACTTCTGGTCGGTGTCCGACCAGACATAGTAGTTGCGCGCCGCCGAGCCCGGCTTCGCGGTGCGCGCGCGCTGGAACCAGGGGTGCTGGTCGCTGGTGTGGTTGATGACCAGCTCGGTGATGACGCGAAGGCCGCGCGCATGCGCCTCGCGCACGAAGCGGCGGGCATCGTGCAGCGAGCCGTAGCTCGGGTTGACCGAGCGGTAGTCGGCGATGTCGTAGCCGTCGTCGCGCAGCGGGCTCGGATAGAAGGGCAGTAGCCAAAGCGTGTCGACGCCGAGCTCGGCGATGTAGTCGAGCTTCTGCAGCAGCCCGGCGAAGTCGCCGATGCCGTCGTCATTGGCGTCGAAGAAGCTCTTCACATGAAGCTGGTAGACGACCGCGTCGCGGTACCAGTGCGGATCCTCGGGCAGGTCCATCTAGATGCCCCCTGCCGGGCGCACCCGCCAGATGCCGAAGGGAAGCTCGCCGGGGTCCAGTCGTATCGTCTGCATTTTGCCTTGCCAGGTGAAGCGGTGTCCGCGCATCAGATCCTCGGCCTCCAGCGCCGCATGGTCGGGCAGGCCCCACTCCCAGAGCGGCAGCTCGACGCTTGCCTGCTGGACATTATGCGGGTCGAGGCTGACGGCCACCAGGATGCAGTTGTCCCGCTCCGGGGTCGCCTTGCGGTACCAGAGGATGTTGTCGTTGAACGCGTTGTGGAAGGCGATGCCGAGATGGGTCTGCAGCGCCGGGTTGCCGCGGCGGATCGCATTCAGCCGCGTGACCTCGTCCACGATGTCGCCCGGCGCGCGGTCGGGCCAGGCGCGGAGCTGGTATTTCTCGCTGTCCAGATACTCCTCCTTGCCCGGCATGGCGCGCGCCTCGCAGAACTCGTAGCCCTGCACCATGCCCCAGAGGCCGGACAGCGTCGTCGCCAGCGCGGCACGGATCAGGAAGCCCGGCCGGCCCGAGCCCTGCAGGAAGAGCGGGTTGATGTCCGGCGTGTTGACGAAGAAATGCGGGCGGAAGAAGTCCCGCGGCGCCGTGGTCGTCAGCTCCTCCATGTACTCGATGATCTCGCGCTTCTCGTTCCGCCAGGTGAAGTAGGTGTAGGACTGGCCAAACCCAAGCTTCGCCAGGCGGTACATCACCTTCGGCCGGGTGAAGGCCTCGGCGAGGAAGACGGCATCGGGGTGCCGCGCGCGGATGTCGGCGATCAGCCACTCCCAGAAGGGGAAGGGCTTGGTGTGGGGGTTGTCGACGCGGAACAGGCGCACGCCCTGGTCGCACCAGAAGCGGACGACGTCGCGCAGCGCGATCCACAGCGAGGGGACGGAGCCCTCGTTGTAGAAGTCGACATTGACGATGTCCTCGTACTTCTTCGGCGGGTTCTCGGCGTAGCGGAGCGAGCCGTCGGGCCGCCAGTCGAACCATTCCTTGTGCGCGCGCAGCCAGGGATGGTCCGGACTGCACTGGATGGCGAAGTCGAGCGCCAGCTCCAGCCCATGCTCGGCCGCCGCGGCGACGAGCCGGCGGAAATCCTCCAGCGTGCCGAGTTCCGGGTGCAGCGCGTCATGCCCCCCTTCCTCCGAGCCGATGGCATAGGGGCTGCCCGGATCGTCCGGCCCCGGCGTCAGGGTGTTGTTGCGGCCCTTGCGGTTCTTCCTGCCGATCGGGTGGATCGGCGGGAAGTAGAGCACGTCGAAGCCCATGCGGCGGATGCGCGGCAGCTGGCGGATGACGTCGCCGAAGGTGCCGTGGCGCGACGGATCGCCGGACTGGCTGCGCGGGAAAAGCTCGTACCAGCTGGCGAAGCGGGCGCCGGTGCGCTCCGCCTCCACCGGGATCTCGGCGCTGCGGATGCGGAAGGGGCGGTCATCGGCCTCGGCCATCAGCGCCGCGGTCTCCGGCGCGAGCAGCAGGGCGAGGCGCTCGCCCTCCCCTGCCCCTGCGAGGCGCGCGGCCAGCTCGGCGACGGCGCCGCCGGCGCGGCCGCCGGCAGCCTCGACCAGCAGCCGCCCCTCCTCCAGCTCCAGCGAGACGGGCACGCCGGCGCCATGCTTCTTCTGCAGCTCGTCGGTGAAGGTGGCGAAGGCGTCGCGCCAGGCCTCGACGGCGAAGATGTAGCGGCCCATGCGCTCGAGCGGGAAGCTCGCCGCCCAGCGGTCGTTGCCGAGCGGGCGCAGCCGCGTCTCGCGCCAAGTATCCTCGTCCGCGGCGCGCCAGAGCAGGGCGGCGGAGAGCTTGTCATGGCCGTCGCAGACCACGTCGCAGCGCACCTCGATCACCTCGCCGACGCTGCGCTTCACCGGGAAGCGGCCATCGTCGACCACCGGCTCGATCTTCTCGATGCCGAGGCGCGGGGCGCGGGCGGCGGCCTCGGCGCTCGGCTCGCCGGCGGGGCGGACCGGGCGCGGCGGGATGGCCTCCAGGATGCGCACCTCGCCCGGCTGCAGCAGCAGCGTGCCGCCCGGTTCGAGGCCGGCGCCGTCCGCGGGCAGGCAGGGGGTGAAGCGGGTGAAGACGCCGCCCGTCGCCGGCAGCAGCGCGCTCGCCGCGACGCTCGCCGGGCGGTGCAGGTCGGGATTGGCGAGCACCAGCGAGGCGCGGCGGGCCTGGCGCAGGTCGGGCCCGGCGGCGCGCAGCAGGGCGGCGGCCGGAGCGCCGGGCCCGGCGAGCGGGCGCAGCTCGGTCGGCGCCAGCGGGCGGCTGGCGAGCATCGCATTGATGTCGCGGATGGCGCCGGAGAGGTCGAAGGGCGCGTGGCGGATGGTCCAGTCCCAGTCGCCCGGCCGGTCGCGGGCCGGGTCGAGCGGGCGGCGGGCGCCGTATTCGAAGCCCATCGGGACCAGCAGCCCGGCGCCGAGTCCCGCCGCAAGCCGCAGGTGGCGCAGCGCGGCGCGCTCGGCCATGTCCGGATCCGGGTCGCGGGCGGCGAGGCGCGGGCCGAAGGGCGCCTCCACGGTTGCGATCGATGGGGCGACGGCGGCGAGGCGCGCCGCCTCCTCCACCAGCCAGCCCTCGCGCAGGTCCCACCAGGCGAGGCTGTCGAAGGCGGCGGCGAAGCCGGCTTCGGCGAGGTCCGGCAAGGCCTCGGCCGGCAGGCCGATGGTCCAGGCGAGGAAGCGCGCCTCGGGAATGGCCGCCGTCAGCCGGCGCCAGACGCGGCCGGGCACGCGCCCGGGCGCGTCGCAGCGGAAGCCGGCGACGCCCGCCGCGGCGAAGCGGCGCAGGCGCTCCTCCCACCAGGCGCCGAGGCCGGCGACGGCATCCGGCTCGTCCCAGCGGGCACGCAGCGTGTCCCAGTCCGGCGGATCGAGCCGCGGGTCGGGCGTGGCGAGCGGCGCGAGCGGCGCGAACCAGCCCGGCTGCTCGCGGGCCAGGCGCCCGTCGGCGGCAACGCGGTCGAGCACCAGGTCAACATAGAGGTCGAGGCCCTGCGCCCGCGCCTTGGCGGCCAGCGTCTCGAGCGCCGCCGTGCTGTCGCCGGGCGCGTCGAGCGCGGGGTGCGGCGCATCCGGATCGCCGATCTGGTAGAGGTGGCCGCTGCCGCCCGTGGCGAAGGGCGGCGGGATCAGCACGCCGCTGAAGCCAAGCCCGGCGGCGCGTTCGAAGGCGGCATCCCAGGCCGGCAGCGGGCCGACCAGCAACGGGTGCAGCAGGTAGAGGCGCGGCACGGATGGCCCGCTCCAGGCCGGCTCGGGCTCGGGCTCGGGCGGGGTGATGACGGCGGGAAGGGCGGGGAGGATCGCCGGCGGTGCCTCGGCTGCCTTGCGCTTCGCGGCCGGAGCCGCTCGTTTCGCCGGCTTCGGCTTGTCGGTGCGTCGCTCCGCCATCCAGTCCCCCAAATCCATCTCCGCGGCGCAACGCCGAATGGACCTAACCGTCCGTCCTCCTGCCGATCACCGATGCGCGAGCGATGCGGGCTGGCCGGCGCGGAACCCGCATGGAACGATGCATCTTCGCTGCCAGGAGCCGCCCCGATGCTCGACCCGGACCGTTTCGACCCCGCCGCCCACGTGGCCGCTGCCGCCCCGGCGGTGGGGCTCGCCCTCGACGCCGCCCGCCAGGCGCGGGTAGCGGCCGCCTTCGCCCTGGTCATACGGGTCGCGGCGCCGGCGCTGGCCGTGCCGCTGGACGAGGCGGATGAGCCGGCACCGGTATACCGGCCATGAGCGGCCCGGCACTCGCCATCGCCGCGGGGGTGCGGGCGGGCGAGGTCTCGGCGCGCGCGGTGGCGGAAGCGGCGCTGGCCCGCATCGCCAGGCGCGGCGCGGAGGTGAACGCCTTCACCGCCGTGCTTGCCGAGCGGGCACTGGCGGCGGCCGATGCCGTGGATGCGTGCATCGCCGCCGGGCAGGACCCCGGGCCGCTGGCCGGCGTGCCCTATGCGGCGAAGAACCTCTTCGACCTCGCCGGCCTCCCGACCCTGGCCGGCAGCCGCATCCGCCGCAGCGCGGCGCCCGCGGGGCGCGATGCCTTCCTTGTCCGGCGGATGGACGCGGCCGGGGCCGTCTGCCTGGGCGCGCTCAACATGGACGAGTTCGCCTATGGCTTCACCACCGAGAACAGCCATGCCGGCCCGTGCCGCAACCCGCATGACCTCGCGCGCATCGCCGGCGGCTCCTCCGGCGGCTCGGCCGCGGCGGTGGCGGCGGGGCTGGTGCCGGTCACCCTCGGGACGGACACGAACGGCTCGATCCGCGTGCCCGCCTCGCTGAACGGCATCTTCGGGCTGAAGCCGACCTATGGGCGGCTTTCGCGCCATGGTGCCTTCCCCTTCGTCTATTCACTGGACCATGTCGGGCCCTTCGCCCGCAGCGTCGGCGACCTCGCCGCGGCCTATGATGCGCTGCAGGGCCTCGATCCGGACGACGGCCACCAGTCGGCACGGCCGCCGGAGGCGGTGACGCCGCTGCTCGGGGCGGAGGCCGCCGGGCTGCGGGTGGCGCGGCTCGGCGGCTGGTTCGCGCGGATGCAGTCCGAGGCGGCGCGGCGGGCGGTGGCGGCGGTGGCCGCGGGGCTCGGCGCGACGGCGGAGGTGGATTGGGCGATGGCGGAGGCCAGCCGCTCGGCCGCCTTCATCATCACCGCCGCCGAGGGCGCCGCGCTCCACCTGCCGACGCTTCGCACCCGGCTCGAGGAATACGAGCCGCTGATCCAGGACCGGCTGCTGGCCGGCGCGCTGATCCCGGCGGCCTGGGTCGGGCATGCGCAGCGGGTCCGGGCCAGGGCGCGGGACGAGATGCAGGCGCTGATGGCGGAGTGGGACATCCTGCTCGCCCCGGCGACGCCCGTGCCGGCGACGCCGATCGGGCAGGAGAGCCTCACGCTGGACGGGGTGGAGATGCCGCTCCGCCCCTCGATGGGGCTCTTCACCCAGCCGGTCAGCGGCATCGGCCTGCCGGTGCTGACGGTGCCGGTGCCGCGAGCCGAGGGGGCGCTGCCGATCGGCGTGCAGCTGATCGGCAAGCCCTGGACGGAGGGGCTGCTCTTCCGCGCCGCGGCGGCGCTGGAGCGGTCCGGGCTCTGCACCGCACCCGTGGCACCGGCCTTCGCCGAGGGCGCACCATAAGGCCGGCGCCGGGCTGACCGGCCGCCGGTGCCGACAGTTCGCGCCCATGAGCCGCTGTCAAAGGTGTAATCTTCCGCCCATGCGATGGAGACGCCCCGCCCCGCCGATCCTGCTCGCTGCCGGATGTGCCGGCGGCGCGGCGCTGGCTGCCCTGCTGCCGGCGCCGGGCGGCGCGCTGGCGGTGGCGGCGCTCGCCTGCGGCGGCTGGCTCGCCGGGCGCGGCCTCGAGCGGCGGGCGGAGGCCCTGCAGCGCATCCGCCGGGCGCAGCAGGCCGGGCTGGTCGGCAGCTACGAATGGGACATCGCCAGCAGGCGATGTGACTGCTCGCCCGGCTGCGCCAGGCTCTACGGCCTGCCGTCGGTTCCCGCCGGCGGGGGCCTGTCCCTGGAGTTCGAGGAGTGGATGGGGCGGATCCAGCCGGAGGACCGGCCCGCAGTCACTGCCGCCCTCGATGCGGCGATCCGAAGCTGCGGCTCCTACAGCCTGGAATTCCGCATTCGCTTGCCGGATGGCGGCATCCGCTGGCTGGGCGACCGGGGCCAGGTGATGCCGGGTCCGGCTGGCCGCGCCTGGCGGGGCACCGGCACGGTGCGCGACATTACCCAGCGCCGCGCCGCGGAGCATGCGTTGCGCGAGAGCGAGGCGCGGCTGCTGCTGGCGCAGGAGGCGGCCGGCCTCGGCTCTTGGGAGGTCGACCTCGCCAGCGGCCGGCAGATCTGGTCGCCGCAGCAATATGCCCTCTTTGGCCTCGACCCCGCGCAGCCGCCGCCCGACCAGGCAAGCTGGCTGGCGATGATCGAGCCGGGCGACCGCGCGAGCCTGGTCGCGGCGCAGCAGGCGGCGGCCGGCGCCGGCCCGACCACCTTCCAGGCCGAGTTCCGCATCCGCCGCGCGGATGACGGGGCGGAGCGCTGGATCGCGGGGACCGGGCGGGTCGAGGCGGATGCCGAGGGCCGGCCCTTCCGCATCATCGGCATGGACCGCGACGTGACCGAGGAGCGCTGCCGCGCGGAGGAACTGGCGCGGCGCGAGGCAGCCCTGCGGGCCATGCTGGAGGCCAACCCGATCGGCGTGCTGCGCGGCGACGTGCATGGCCGGATCCACGATGCCAACGACGCCCTGCTGCGCCTCATCGGCCGCAGCCGCGAGGAGCTGGCGGCCGGGGAGCTGCGCTGGGACGGGCTGACGCCGCCGGAATGGCTCCCCGCCGATGCCGCCGCCATCGCCGATGTGCAGGCCACCGGGCGCTGCACCCCCTACGAGAAGGAGTACCGGCGCCCGGATGGCACCCGCGTGCCGGTGCTGGTCGGCTTCACCATCATCGGCGAGCGGCAGGAGGAGACCATTGCCTTCATCCTCGACCTCACCGAGCGCAAGCAGGCCGAGGCCGGGCTGCTGCGCGCCAAGGCGGAGCTGGAGCGGCGCGTGGCCGAGCGCACCGAGGAGTTGCGCCGCATCTATGACCGCACCCCGGCCGCCTTCCATTCCTGCGATGCGGCCGGGCGGATCGTCGAGGTCAGCGCGGAATGGCTCGATTTCCTCGGCTATGCGCGGGAGGAGGTGCTGGGCCGCCGCATCCCGGACTTCATGACGGCCGCGAGCGGCGTGCGGTGGGAGGCGGCGGCCGTCGTCCTTCGCGAGGATGGCGACGAGGTGCGGGAGGTGGAGTACCGCATGCGCCGGCGCGACGGCACGCCCGTCGACGTCCTGCTGCGGGCCCGGGCGGAGCGGGATGCAACGGGCGCCTTCCTCCGCAGCTATGCCGTCATCCTCGACATCACCGCCCTCAACCGGGCCGAGGCCCGGCTGCGCGAGGCGCAGAAGCTCGAGGCTCTCGGCCGCATGGCGGGCGGCATCGCGCACGACTTCAACAACATCCTCCAGGTGGTGGCGGGTGCGCTCCGGCTGATGGAGAACCAGCCGGAGGATGCGGCCCGGGTGCGCCGCTACACGCGGGCGGCGCTGGAGGCGGCGGAGCGCGGCGCCGGCGTCACCCGGCGGATGCTGGCCTTCGCCAGGCGCGACCAGCTGCAATCCGGCCCGGTCGCGCCGGCGGCGGTGCTGGAGGGCCTGGCCTCGCTGCTGCACGGGCCGCTCGGCCCCGACATTCGGCTGGAGGTCGAGGTGCCGCCCGGCCTGCCGCCGCTGCAGGCGGACCGCACGCAGCTCGACCTCGTCCTGTTCAACCTGGCGCTCAATGCGCGGGACGCGATGCCGCAGGGCGGGCTGCTGCGGCTGGAGGCAGCGGCGGAGAAGGTCGGCGCCGGCGGGGCGCTCGGGCTGGCGCCGGGGCGCTACCTGCGGATCAGCCTCAGCGACACCGGCGAGGGCATGGATGCGGCGACGCTGGCCCGGGCCACGGAGCCCTTCTTCACCACCAAGGAGGTCGGCAAGGGGACCGGGCTCGGCCTCGCCATGGCGCATGGTTTCGCGGCGCAGTCCGGCGGGGCGCTGGCGATCGAGAGCACGCTCGGCGAGGGCACGACCGTGACCCTCTGGCTGCCGGAGGCCGCGGCGACGGCGGAGCCGTCCCTGCCCCCTCCCCCGGCCACCCGCCGGCCGCTGCGGGTGCTGATGGTGGAGGACGAGGCGCCGCTGCGCGGGCTGATGGCGGCCGCGCTGCGGGAGGAGGGGTTGGCCGTCACCGAGGCGGCGAGCGCGGCCGCGGCGCTCGCCCTCCTCGAGCTGGGCGGGCAGTTCGACCTGGTGCTGACCGACCATGCCATGCCAGCGATGACCGGCGACCTGCTGGCGGCGGAGATCGCGCGGCGCTGGCCGGGACTGTCGGTGGTGATCCTCACCGGGAATGCGGAGACGGCGGCGCTCGACATGGCGCCGGGAACGCCGGTGCTCCGCAAGCCGCTCGGGCCGGCGGAGCTGGCCGCGCGGCTGCGGGCTGTCGCGGCGGCACCGGCCGGCGCCTGATCAGCGGCAGAGGCGGCCGAGGGCGCTCGTCAGGTCATCCGGATCATAGGGTTTCGCCAGGACCGGCCTCTCGGCATGGCCGGGCGGCAGGCCATCCGCGCCGTAGCCGGTGGCCACCACGAAGGGTACGCCGCGGGCAGCCAGCGCATCGGCAACCGGCGTCGAGGTCTCCCCGGCCAGGTTGAGGTCCAGCACGGCGACGTCGGGCAGCTCCCGATCCAGCAAGGCGATCGCCTCGGCGACGGTTGCGACCGGGCCGATGACCGAGGCGCCGGCATCCAGAAGCGCGTCCTCCACCAGCATCGCGACCAGCGCCTCATCCTCCACCACCAGAACGCGCCGCCCGTTGAGCCTGGTCATCCTGTCAGTCCCCTCGCAGGAAGCGATGTAGCCGGCCCAAGCACAACAAATGGGCGGCCCGGCTTCTGCCTTGTCCGTAACACATCATAGCCGAAAGCCGTGAGCAGTACGGACGTTCGGCCCGACACCCGCCGCGCTCGCGCCCGGCTTTCTGCCAACGGGCGGCACAGCCGCGGCCTCACATTCCCGTGTCCAATGGATCAGGCGGCCTTCTCATGGATGGCGCGCCAGACCCGCTCCGGAGTCGCCGGCATGTCGATATGGCTGATACCGTACTCGCCGAGCGCATCGACCACCGCATTCATCACCGCGGGCAGCGAGCCGGCGCAGCCCGCCTCGCCGCAGCCCTTGGCGCCGACCGGGTTGGTCGTGCAGGGGCTCGGATGGCTTTCGAAGCCGAAGCTCGGCAGGTCCCCCGCGCGCGGCAGGCAGTAATCCTGGTAGCTGCCGGAGAGAAGCTGGCCCTCCTCCGAATAGGCGACGTTCTCGTAAAGCGCCTGGCCGATGCCCTGGACGATGCCGCCATGCGCCTGGCCCTCGACCATCAGCGGGTTCACGATGACGCCGAAGTCGTTCACCGAGAGGTAGCGCACCACCTCGACGATGCCGGTCTCCGGCTCGATCTCCACCTCGCAGACATGGCAACCATTGGGATAGGCCATCGGCGCCTCGCCGAAGACGTGGCGGACGTCGAGGCTCTCCGGCATGTCGGGCGGCGGGTTGTTGGCGGTGCGGATGCGCTGGGCCAGCTCCATGATGCCGATCGAGCGGTCCGTGCCGGCGATGGCGAAGCGGCCGAGCCCGTCGGCGTCGCGCTCGAACTCGATGTCGCCGACCGCGGCCTCCAGCATATGCGCCGCCGCCGTACGACCCTTCTCGATGACGAGCTGCGCCGCCTCCATGATGGCGGCGCCCGAGGCCATCAGCGACTTCGACCCACCGGTGCCGCCGCCGGCGACCAGCAGGTCGGAGTCGCCCTGAATGAGGCGGATGCTCTCGAAGGGCACGCCGAGCGACTGGTGCAGCACCTGGGCGAAGGGCGTCCAATGGCCCTGGCCGTAGTCGAGGGTGCCGGTGATGATCGTCACCGTGCCATCTTCCTCGAAGCGGACCTCGCCCTGTTCCTTCATCGGCGGCGCGGTGCATTCGAGGAAATTGCCAATGCCCCGGCCGCGCAGCCTGCCGCGCGCGCGGCTCTCCGCACGGCGGGCCGCGAAGCCGTCCCAGTCCGCGGCGTCGAGCGCCTTCTCGAGGACGGCGGTGAAGTCGCCGCTGTCATAGACCGATCCGCTTGGCGCGCTGAAGGGAAAGGCATCCGGCTTGATGTGGTTGATGCGGCGCAGCTCGACGGCGCTGCGGCCGGTCTCCTTCGCCGCCTGCTCCAGCAGCCGCTCGAAAAAGTAGTTGCCCTCGGGCCGCCCGGCGCCGCGATAGGCCGAGACCGGCGTGGTGTTGGTGACGAGGCAGCGGGTGTTCACCTCGATCAGCGGCGTCGCGTAGTTGGACTGCACGTTCTTGACGAAATTGCCGGTCCCCATCAGCGGCGCCACCGTCGCCAGGTAGCCGCCCATATTGGCGAAGGCGGTCAGCCGCACGGCCAGGGCCTTGCCTTCTGCATCGAGGGCGAGCTCCGCCTCCACCTCATGGTCGCGGCCATGCTGGTCGGAGAGGAAGGAGCCGGTGCGGTCGTCGGTCCATTTCACCGGCCGGCCGAGCAGCTTCGCGGCGTGCAGGATGCAGGGATATTCCGGGTAGCAGCTCGCCTTCATGCCGAAGCTGCCGCCGACATTGCCGGTGAGGATGCGAACCTTCTCCGTCGGCGACTTCAGGATGTCCGCCATCTGCGCCCGCAGGCCGAAGACGCCCTGGCTGCCGACATGCAGGGTGTAGCGGCCCGTCTCCGCCTCGTACTCGCCGATGGCGCTGCGCGGCTCCATCGCGCAGACCACGACGCGGTTGTTGCGGATGGAGAGCTTCGTGACATGGGCCGCGGCGGCGAAGGCCTGCGCGACCTTGGCGCTGTCGCCGTAATGGAAATCGAGGACCTGGTTGCCGGGGATATGGTCGTAGAGCTGCGGCGCGTCGGGCCCGGCCGCCGCCGAGGCCTCGGTCACGGCGGGCAGGATGTCGATGTCGAGGAAGACCGCCTCCGCCCCGTCGCGCGCCGCCATGCGCGTCTCGGCAACGACGAAGGCGACCGGGTCGCCGACGAAGCGGACCTTGTCCATCGCCAGCGGCGGACGGTCGATATTGGTGAGCGGGCTGCCGTCGCGGTTCTTCAGCGGCAGGACGCAGCGCATGGCGCCATAGCCGGCCCCGGCCAGGTCGGCGCCGGTATAGACGCCGAGCACGCCCGGCACCGCCTTCGCCGCCTCCGTCTCGATCCCGCGGATGATGCCATGGGCATAGGGGCTGCGGACCATGACGGCATAGAGCTGGCCGGGCAGGTCGATGTCATCCGTGTAGCGGCCGCGGCCCTGCAGCAGGACCGGATCCTCGTTGCGGGGCACCGGCTGGCCGACGCCGAATTTGAGCCGCGTGGTGTCGGGCAGGACGGAATCGGGCATGGGTCTCGCTCTCGGCGGTTGTCAGGCTGGAGATCGAGGCTAGGCCAGGATTGGCAAGGGCGCGACCCCTCAACCGATGGGCGGCAGGTGCAGGGCAACCACGTTGCCCCCCTGCCCTTCCACGGCGGGGAAGCGGCTGCGGACCTCGGGGTCATGGCCGGGGATCACCCGCGTCTCGTCGCCCCCGGCGAGGCGGCGGGCGATGCGCCAGCCCTGGGTCATCGCGCCGAGGTCGAAGATGATCGGGAAGGGATTGCCCTGCCGGTCATTGGCATAGAAGTGCAGCGCATCCGAGGCGATGACCACCGGCCCGCGCGCGGTCTGCACCCGCACCACCTGCAGCCCGTCGGAATGCCCGCCGACGCGATGGACGGTGACGCCCGGCGCCACCTCCCCCTCGCCGTCATGGAAGACGACCTTGTCGGCGAAGAGGGCGCGGACCATCGAGACGACGTGGTCCGCCTCGAAGGGCAGGCGGATGCAGGCGGTGCACATGTGCCGGCCCGTGGCGAAGGCCATCTCCCGCTCCTGGATATGGACCTTGGCCCTGGTGAAGAGCTCGACGCTGCCGGCATGGTCGTAGTGCAGGTGGGTGACGACCACGTCCCTCACCCGCGCCGGGTCGCTGCCCATCGCCTTGAGGCTGTCGGCGACGGAGCGGCTGAGCCTGCGGCCGCGCCGCTCGGCGCAGGCGGCGTCGAAGCCGGTATCGACGACGATCTCATGCCCGTCCGGCGCCCGCAGCAGCCAGACATAATAGTCGAGCGGCATTGCCTCGTGCGGGTCCTGCACCGGCAGTAGGAAATTCGACTGGGCGGGCCGGTCATGCCGCCCGTAGCGGATCGCGTATGCCTCCCAGATCATCCTACTTGTTCCCCCCAAGACTTTCGCCCGCCAGCTTCTCCGGAAGCTGCGCCGCGGCGGTGTGGTTGTTGCCCGGGCCGAGCGAGGCGAGGGCCGCAGCCCACAGCTCGCGGGCCAGCGCCGCAAGCGGCGCCGGCGTCGCGGTCTGCCGCCCGACCTCAAGGGCGATGCCGAGGTCCTTCACCATCAACTCCAGCGCGAAGCCGTCGTCGAAGCGGCGGCTGAGGACGAATTGGCGGAATTTCCGCTGGCTGCTGTCCGACATGCCGGAGGAGGCGTTGAGCACATCCACCATCTTCGCCGGATCGAGGCCGAAGCGCTGGCCGATCAGCATCACCTCGACGCCGAGCATGAAATTGCCGGCGGAGGCGAGGTTGTTCAGCGCCTTCATCGCCTGGCCGGCGCCGATGCCGCCGCAGCGGTGCAGGCTGGTACCCATGGCCTTCAGCACCGGCTCGGCGCGGTCGAGCAGCGCCTCCTCGCCGCCGAGCATGATGGCGAGGCTGCCATTCCGCGCCCGCGGCACGCCGCCGGAGACGGGGGCATCGATCATGCCGATGCCCCGCCGTTCCAGCTCGGCCGCAACCTCGCGCGTCGTCGCCGGCTGGCCGCTGGTCATGTCGATGACGAGGCTGCCCGGCGAGAGGGCTGGGGCGAGCGCCGCCGCGACCTCCGCCACCTGGGCGCTGGTCGGGAGGATGGTGACGACGGCATCCGCATCCTGCGCCGCCTCCGCCGCGCTGCCGGCCGGCCTGCCGCCGACCTCACCGGCGAATTGCGCAGCCCGGCCCGGCACCGCATCGCAGACCGCGACCTCGAAGCCGGCCTTCAGCAGGTTGGCCGCCATCGGCCAGCCCATATTGCCGATGCCGACGAAGCCGATGCGGCGGATCGGCCCGCTCACTTGAGCGCGCCCTCCTTCACCAGCACCTCATGCGCCGCCTTGAAGGCGTCGAGCCCGGCGGGGATGCCGCAATAGGCCGTGGCGTGCAACAGCGCCGCCTTGATCTCCTCCACCGTCACGCCGTTGTTCAACGCGCCCTTGACGTGCAGCTTGATCTCCGGCGCGCGGTTCAGCGCCGTCAGCATGGCGAGGTTGATGAGGCTCCGCGTCCTGCGGTCCAGCGTCGGGTCGCCCCAGGCCCAGCCCCAGGCCCAGGCGGTGGTGGCGCGCTGGAAGGACATCATGAACTCGTCGGCCTTCGCCATGGAGGCGTCCACATACTCGGCGCCGAGCACCTCCCGGCGGATCGGCATGCCCTTGTCGAACAGGGCGCTATCCTCGGACATGGCTTCCTCCTTCGTTGTCCGGGCGAGGCTCGCGCGCAGCGGCGCGGCGGTCAACCAGCCGGCCGGACCTTTTCGCCCAGGGCCAGGGCCGCAACCCAGGCGCCGCCCCGCTGTTCCAGCCGCCGAACAGAGGGGCTCGGGTGATGCAGGACGGGGCAGGCAGGAACGAGGCCGGGAGCGGAACCTACAGGATCGCCCATCTCTCCGACCTGCATTTCGGCGCCGAGATCCCGGAGGTGGTCGATGCCCTCGCCGAGGCGCTGAACCGCGACCCGCCGGACCTCATCGCCATCAGCGGCGACCTCACCATGCGCGCCCGCACGCGGGAGTTCGAGGCGGCCCGGGCCTTCATCGGCCGCCTGCGGGCGCCGGTGCTGGCGGTGCCCGGGAACCACGACATCGTCGGCTACTGGATGATCGAGCGCTTCATCGACCCCTTCGCCCGCTGGCGGCAGTTCATCACGCCGGAGACGGAGCCGGTCTTCCAGGACCGGCGGGTCGGCGTCGTCGGGCTGAATACCGCGCGGCGGGCAGGCTTCTACCTCGACTGGTCGCGCGGCCGGGTCGGCCACAAGCGCCTGGCCCGCTGCCTGGCACGCCTCGAGGCGCTGCCGCCGGGGCTGGTCCGCATCGTCGTCGCCCATCACCCCTTCCTGCCGCCGCAGGCGGCGCCGGAGGCGCGGCTGGTGGGCGGGGCGGCGACGGCGCTCGAAGGGTTCGCCCGACGCGAGGTGCGGCTGGTGCTCTCCGGCCATCTCCATGTCGGCGACGTGGCCGAGCCGGCGACGGTGGTGCCGGACGATGCGGCGAAGGGGCGGCTGACCGTGGTGCTCTCCTCCACCAGCACCTCGCGCCGGCTGCGCGGCGAGCCGAATGCCTACAACGAGATCCACATCGCCGAGGATGGCAGGGTCGAGGTCCTGGCCCGCGCCTGGACCGGGGAGGAATGGCGCTCCGTCCGGCCGCGCTCGACCGAGGCGGCGCCGGCCCAGATCCTGGCGCCCGGCGCCTGATCGCCGCTGACTGGCGATCGCCGGTCCGATGCGGGACAAGCTCCTGTCGGGCCGGCGATCCACGCCCCGGGCGTCGTCGCCCAGGGTGATCGCGGGCCGGGAGGCCGCCGATGTTCTTCGAAGGTTTCACGCTGGAATACCGCGAGGCCAATGGCCAGCGCATCCGCCTCCGCCGCGGCGGCAGCGGGCCGCCCCTGCTGCTGCTGCACGGCAACCCGCAGACCCACGCGATGTGGCACAAGGTCGCGCCGACCCTGGCCCGGCGCTTCACCGTCATCGCGCCCGACATCCGCGGCTACGGCTTCTCGCAGAAGCCCCCTGCCCTGCCCGACAGCGCCGCCATGGCGAAGCGGGCAATGGCGGCGGACCTCGCCGCGCTGATGAGCGATCTCGGCCATGAGCGCTTCGCCGTCGTCAGCCACGACCGCGGCGCCCGCGTCGCGCATCGCCTCGCCCTCGACCATCCGGCGCGGGTCGAGCGGCTCTGCACCATGGACATCATCCCGACGCTCGCCCATTTCGAGCGGACCGACATGGCCTTCGCCCTCGGCTACTATCATTGGTTCTTCCTTGCCCAGCCGCATGACCGGCCGGAGCGCATGATCCTGCGCGACGTCGAGGACTGGTTCGACCTCCACACCGCGCGCGAGCCGAAGGATCGCGGCTTCTTCCACCCCGAGGCGCGGGCCGACTACCTGGCCGCGCTGCGCGAGGAGGGCACGGTGCGCGCGATCTGCGAGGACTACCGCGCGGCGGTGGGGATCGACCTCGAGCATGACCGCGCCAGCCGCGCCGCCGGGCAGAAGGTCCAGTGCCCGCTGCTGGCGCTCTGGGGCGCCAAGGGCGCCATCCCCCGCTGGTACGACCCGCTCGCCATCTGGCGCGACTATGCGGCCGGCGCGGTGACGGGTGCCGGCGTCGGCAGCGGCCACTACCTGGCCGAGGAGGCGCCGGAGGAGGTGCTGATCCGGCTCGGCCACTTCCTTAGCTGAGCGCCAGGTCGACCTCGACCCTGTTGCGCCCGGCCGCCGTGCGGCTGTAGCGCAGCGCCGCGGCATGGCGCCGCACCAGGGCGAGGCCGAGGCCGCCCACCCGCGCCGCATCCAGCGAGGCGGCCGGCACCGGCAGGGCGCCCGCGGTCGGGTCGAAGGGAGGGCCGGCATCCTCCAGCACGAGGGTGCAGAACCGCCCGGCCATGCTGGCCTCGACCAGCACCTCCGGCGCGCCGCCGTGGCGCTGCGCATTCAGCGCCAGCTCCTCCACCACGATCTCGGCACGGGTGATGCTGCGCGGGCCGGCGCCGGCAGCCGCCATCCAGGCGGCGAGCGCGGCCTGCGCCGCCGCGACCTCGACGGCGCCGCCCGCAATCCGGTGGCGGAAGCTCACGCGGCGAGGCGGGCCCGCGCCTCCGCCTCGGTGCCGACGATCGGGATCATCTGGTCGAGGGCGATGGTCTCGAAGACCTCCATCACCTGCGGCTGCGCGCCGAAGAGGACCATCTGCGCGCCGCGTCGCTGCAGCACCCGCGCCGTCGAGATGAACATGCGCAGCCCGAGGGAGGCCACGAAGCTCACCTCGGTCAGGTCCACCAGCGCATTCCGGGCGACGCTGCCGACGGCGGCGGCGAAGCGCAGGTCGATCGCCTCCGCACCCGCCGCATCGAGCCGGCCGCTCATGGTCACCCGGTTGGTGCCGGGGTCGAGTTCGGTCAGCACGAAGTCCATCGGTCATCCTCGTCGTTGCGCTGGAGGCTTCACCGTACCGTCACGCGAAGTCCAGCGACAGTATGGAGACATCATCCTCGAAAGGTCCGGGCCGGGACTGCGCGCGGGCTGCCTGCAGCAGCCGCTCCGCCGCCCCTGCCGCCGGCGCGGCGGCCAGCGGGAGATGCGCCAGGAAGTCGCCGAGGCCGAGCTGCCGGCCATCCGGCGCCCGGGTCTCGAAGGCGCCGTCGCTGAAGAGGAGCAGCCGCGCCCCGGGCGGCAGCGGGGCGCTGGCGGTGCGGAAGCGGGTGCCCGGCATCATCCCGACCGGAGGGTTGCGGGTGCCGAGCGCCTCGGGCGCCGCTCCGCCGGGCAGGAGCAGGTAGCCGGCATGGTGCCCAGCCGCGCCATAATCCAGCCGCCGCGCGGCGAGGTCGGCAACGCCGTACCAGATGGTGAAGAAGAGGCCGCCCTGTTCCTCGATCTGGAACGCCGCGTTGAGCCCGGCCAGCGCCGCGGCCGGGTCGCTGCCGACGCCTGCACGCAGCATGTTCATCACCGAGGCGGCAAGCAGGGCGGAGCCGGCGCCATGCCCCGCCACATCGAGGATGAAGACGGCGAAGCGGTCCGCATCGAGCCAGCGATAGCCGAAGGCATCGCCGCCGATGCTGGCCGAGGGCAGGAAGCTCCACTCCGCCCGCACCCGCCCCTCCAGGATGGGCGGCGGCAGCAGGGCCTGCACGTAGCGGAAGGCGCGCTCCATCTCGCGCTCGAGCTCGGCGGCGCGTTCCATCTCGCGCTGGCGGCCGCGCTGGTATTGCAGGGCGAAGGGGCCGATGGCGAGGCGCATGCCCGGCGCCAGCGGCGCGGCGCCGCCCAGCCGCTCGCCCTCCAGCCAGGTGCCGTTGGTGGAGCCGAGATCGGTGAGGCTTGCCGCATCCCCCGTCACCGTCAGCAGGGCATGGTTGCGCGAGACCTCCGGCGCCGGCAGCACCAGGTCGTTCCCGGCGACCCGGCCGATGCGGAAGGGCTCCGGGCCAAGCGGGATGCGGCGCGTCCCGCCGCCCTCCCCGGTCAGGACCAGCACATGCAGGATGGGCTCCGGCGCCTCGGCGAGGTGAGGGCCGCGGCGCATCATCGTCTCTTCCGTGTCGGGCGGCGCTGTCATGGCGGGTCTCAACCAATAGCCGAAACGTCGTCGATTCCATGCCGCGAGGCAATCGCGGTATTGCGCTTCGTGATCGGTCAGGCGGTCAGGCCGAGCGCCTCAAGGTCGACGATCCAGGGCAGGTCCGTCGCCGCCGGGCGGATGCCGGCCTGGGTGATGAGCGCATGGGCCTGGCCGCGGTGATGGGTCTGGTGGTTGAAGAAATGCGTCAGCGTCACGGCGCGCGGCGAAGCCATCCGCTGCTGCGAGGCGCCGCTGAACCAGTGCAGGGTACCGGCCAGCCAGTCCTCGGTGAGGGTCGCGGCCCAGGCCTCGATCCGCGCATCGGCCTCGGCGCGGGCGGCGCGGAGCTCGGCCCAGCCCTCGACCAGGCGCGGGCTGCCGGGGATGCCGGACGGCGGCGGCTCCCAGCCGGCGAAGCGGCTCATCCATTGCCGGTCGCCCCAGAGCAGGTGGCAGAGCGTGCCGTGGATGGAGCCGAACCAGGCGCCGCGATCCTCGCGCCGCGCCGCGTCCGAGAGTTGGTCGGCGGCGGCGTAGAGGCGGCGGTTCATCTCGCTGTTGTAGGCCGCCATCATGCGGCACCAGCCGGGCGAGATCATCGGCTCAGACCTCCTTCCAGAAGATCACGGTGGCATGCGCGACGCCGGCGGCGTTCAGCGCGTAGCCGGGGATCTGCCCGGCCTCCTGCCAGCCGAGGCTGCGGTAGAGCCCCTCCCCCGCGCTGCCGGCCTCGGTGTCGAGCACCAGCAGCCGGCGGCGGAGGCGCTGCGCCGCCTGCTCCGCCCGGCGCATCAGCGCGCGGGCGACGCCGTGGCGGCGAAAGGCGGGGTCGACCAGCAGCTTGGCAAGATCCGCCCGGTGCGGCTGGTTCTGCGGCATGTCGAGGTTGAGCTGCACCGTGCCGACCAGCGCGCCGTCGAGCCAGGCGGCGAGCAGCACGCGGCGACCGGCCGCGACATCGGCCGCGACCTTCTTCCAGAAGCCCAGCGCCACCTCGCGCGAGAGCGGCTTCAGGAAGGAGACGGCCGCGCCATCCTCGACGCAGGCGATGAGGATCTGGGCAAGGCGCCGCTCCGCGCTCGCCGCGGCGGCCGCGTCCAGCGCCTCCACCACAAGCCCGGCGGCCGGCTTGGCATAGCGGAATTCGAGGGATTTCGAGATGTCGTCGAGGATGCGGATGGCGCCCTGCCGGACATAGCCGCGCTTCTCGTAGAAGCGGTGCGCGGCATCGAACCGCGTATCGGTCCAGAGCACGAGGCGCTGGGCGCCTGCGGCGCGGGCATGGGCCTCGGCCGCATCGAGCAGCCGCTGGGCGAGACCCGTGCCGCGCTCCGGCGCCGCGACATACATCCGGCAGATCTCATAGGCCTGGTCGCTGTTGAGCGGCCGGGTGCCGACCATGCCGACCAGCGCGCCATCCCGCTCCGCCGCCCAGAGCGCCCCGCCCGCCGCCGCGAAGTAGCTGGCGAGCGCGCGGAGCTCCGGCGCCTCGCCGTCCACGTCGAGGATGCAGTTCGGGAACTCCGCCCAGCATTCGCCGATCAGGCGGATGAAGCCCTCCGCGTCCTCGTCGCGGCCGGGCCTGATCATCGGAGCTCCCGGCAGAACTCCTGGATTCGGCCGCAGGCCTCGGCGAGGCTGGCGCTGTCGGTCGCGTAGGAGATGCGCATGTAGGGGCTCATCCCATAGGCCGTGCCCTGGACGGCGCCGACGCGCTTCTCCTCGAGCAGGGCCATGACGAAGTCGGTATCCGTCTCAATCCGCACGCCGCCCTTGGTGGTCTTGCCGAGGCAGCCGGCGATGTTCGGGAAGACGTAGAAGGCGCCTTCCGGCTTGTGGCAGGTGATGCCGGGGCAGGCATTCAGCATCTCGACCACCATGTCGCGGCGCTGGCGGTAGGACTCGGCGTTCCGCTTGACGAAGTCCTGCGGCCCGTCGAGCGCCGCCACGGCCGCGGCCTGGCTGATGGTGGAGACGCCCGCCGTCGCCTGGCCCTGCATGTTGAACATGGCCTTGATCAGCGAGGCCGGCCCGCCGCCGAAGCCGACGCGCCAGCCGGTCATCGCATAGGTCTTGGAGCAGCCGTTGACCGTCAGCGTGCGGTCGCGGAGCCCGGGCTCGACGGCGGCGATGGTGTGGTACTCGAAGCCGTCATAGAGCAGGTGCTCGTACATGTCGTCGGTCATGACCCAGACCTGCGGGTGCCGCAGCAGCACGTCGGCCAGGGCCTGCATCTCGGCGCGCGAGGGCACCGCACCCGTCGGGTTGCCCGGGAAGTTCAGCAGCACCCACTTCGTCCGCGGCGTGATCGCGGCCTCGATATCCTCCGGCCGCGGCTTGAAGCCGTTGTTCTGCGGGCAGGCGACGGTGACGGGCATGCCGCCGGCGACCTTCGCCATGTCGGCATAGCTGATCCAGAAGGGCGAGGGGATCACCACCTCGTCGCCCGGGTCGAGCGTCGCCATGAAGGCGTTGAAGATCACCTGCTTGCCGCCGTTGCCGACGATGATCTCGTCCGCCTTGTAGTCAAGGCCGTTGTCGCGCCTGAACTTGCGCGCGATGGCCGCCTTCAGCGCCGGCGTGCCGCCCTGCGGCGGATACTTGGTATCCCCCCGCAGCGCCGCCTGGTGCGCCGCCTCGACCGCATGCGGCGGCGAGTCGAAGTCGGGCTCGCCATTGGCCAGGCTGATGACCTCGATGCCCTCGTCGCGCAGCTCCCGCGCGCGCTGGGTCATGACGGCGGAGGCGGAGACCTTCACCTCCGCGAGGCGCTGCGCAAGGCCGGGCATGGCGGCTACCGCATCCCTTCGCAGAAGCGCCGGATGCGCTGGCAGGCATCCTTCAGCACGGCATCGCTGGTCGCGTAGCTGATGCGGAAATGGCCGGGATACATGAAGGCGGTGCCGTGGACGCAGGCCACACCTTCCTCCTCCAGCAGCGCCGTGCAGAAATCCTCGTCGGTCCCGATCCGTTGGCCGCCCTTCGTCGTCTTGCCGATGCAGCCCTGCATGCTCGGGAAGACGTAGAAGGCGCCCTCCGGCTTGTGGCAGTAGAGGCCGGGGGCGGCGTTCAGCTCCTCCACCATCATGTCGCGGCGGCGCTTGTAGGCGACGCGCATGACGTCGATGCTGTCCTGCGGCCCGGTCAGCGCCTCGACCGCCGCCGCCTGGCTGATGCTGCTGGTGTTGGAGGTGGACTGGCTCTGCAGCTTGTCCATCTGCTTGATGAGGTGGACGGGCGCGGCGGCATAGCCGATGCGCCAGCCGGTCATCGCATAGGCCTTGGAGCAGCCGTTCATCGTCACCGTGCGGTCGCGCAGGCGCGGCTCGACCTCGAGGACGGTTGCCGGCCTGAAGCCGTCATAGGCGAGCTTCTCGTAGATGTCGTCGGTGAAGACCCAGACATCCGGGTGGCGCATCAGCACGTCGGTCAGCGCCTTCAGCTCCTCGGCGTTGTAGGCGGCGCCGGTCGGGTTGCAGGGGTTGTTGAGAATGAACCACTTGGTCTTCGGCGTGATCGCCGCCTCCAGCTGCTCCGGCCGCAGCTTGAAGCCGGAATTCTGGTCGCAGGCGACGATGACGGGCTTGCCCTCGGCGAGCTCGACGATGTCCGGGTAGCTCACCCAGCAGGGCGCCGGGATGATGGCCTCGTCGCCCGGCCCGATGGTGGCGAGCAGCGCGTCGAAGATCACCTGCTTGCCGCCGGTGGCGATCAGGATCTCCTCCGGCTTGAAGTCGAGGCCGTGATCGGCCTTGAAGCGCGCGCAGACCGCCTGGCGCAGGGCGGGCGTGCCGGCGACATCGGTGTACTTGGTCTCGCCGCGCTCGATGGCGGCGATCGCCGCGTCCTTCACGTTGCGCGGGGTATCGAAATCCGGCTCGCCCGCGGACAGGCCGACGATATCCTTCCCCGCCGCCTTCAGCGCCCGGGCCTTGCTGGTCATCGCAATGGTCAGCGAGGGGGAGATGCGGTCGAGGCGGTCGGCGATGAGCTTCATGGGGTCGGGGCCCTGGTCCTGGCGAGGCCGTGAAACTACCCCCCACCCCCCGCCGCTTCAACCCGCGCCATTCGCCCGCCGGGCCAGAATCAGCCCGGCCAGCCCAACCGCCAGGGCCGCGACAGCCAGGACCAGGGCCGAGAGCGCGTTGATCTCCGGCGTCAGCCCGACCTTGAGGGCGGAGAAGACCAGCATTGGCAAGGTCGTCCCGGCCGGGCCGGAGACGAAGCTCGCCACCACGACGTCGTCGAGCGAGAGGGTGAAGGCGAGCAGCCAGCCGGCGGCGAGGCTCGGCGCGATCAGCGGCAGGGTGACGGTGCGGAAGGCGGTGAAGGGCCCGGCGCCGAGCCCGGCCGCCGCCTCCTCGAGGCTTGGGTCGAGCGCCGCCAGCCGTGCCTGCACGACCACCGCGACATAGGCGAGGCCGATGCTCGCATGGGCGAGCAGGATGGTCGCCGCCCCGCGCCCGGGCGACCAGCCGAGCCATGCCTCCGCCGCCCCCTGCGCCAGGACGAAGAGCAGCAGCAGCGAGAGGCCCGTCACCACCTCCGGCAGGACGAGCGGCGCCCCGGCCAGCGCCCCGAGCAGCGCCCTCCCCCTGAACGGCCCGAACCGCGCCAACGCCCAGCCGGCAAGCCCGCCGAGCAGCGTCGCCAGCGTCGCCGCCCCGGCCGCGATGCGGAGCGAGAGGAAGGCCGCATCCCGCATCCGCTCATTGGCCGCGAGCGCCGCGAACCAGCGGAGGGAGAAGCCGCCCCACTGGAAGGGGATGCGGTCGGCGCTGAAGGCATAGAGCACCATCAGCAGGATCGGCGCCCAGAGGAAGCCGAGGCCGAGCGAGAGGCCAAGGCGCCTCATCCCCGCCGCCCCAGCCGCTGGAAGATCAGGATGGGCGGCAGCAGCAGCACCAGCAGGGCGAGCGCCAGGCCAGCGGCCAGCGGCCAGTCGCGGTTCTGGAAGAACTCAGCCCAGAGCACCCGGCCGACCAGCTGCGCCTCCGGCGGGCCGAGGAGCTCGGGGATGACGAACTCCCCTGCCGCGGGGATGAAGACCAGCAGGAATGCCGAGGC
Organism: Belnapia sp.; assembly: GCF_059504005.1. NCBI lineage: Bacteria > Pseudomonadati > Pseudomonadota > Alphaproteobacteria > Acetobacterales > Roseomonadaceae > Belnapia > Belnapia sp. The sequence continues at coordinate 43,901 of NZ_JCACHU010000056.1, forward strand.
CGCCGCCGGCAGCGACAGCGGCAGGGTGACGCTGCGGAAGACGGTGAAGGGCGTGGCGCCCAGATCGGCCGCCGCCTCCTCGATCGAGAGGTCCCGCCGCAGCAGCGCCGTCGCCAGGGGCAGCACGGCGAAGGGCAGGTAGGCATGCACCATGCCGAGATAGAGCGCCGCGTCGCCGTAGAGCAGCCGCCACGGCCCGATCCCGGCGAGGCCCAGCATGCCGTTTACCCAGCCGCCGTCGCGCAGCAGCCCGATCCAGGCGCCGAGCCGCGGCAGGAAGCCGGTCCAGAAGGGCAGCAGCACCAGCAGCAGCAGGGGCAGCCGCCAGGACGGCCGGGCGCCGGCGATGCCGAGCGCCATCGGATAGGCCAGCAACAGGCAGAGCGCGGCGGTGAGGACGGCGGTCAGCACGGAGCGGAGGAAGGCCTCCAGGTAATAGGCATCGGCCACCAGCATGCGGAGGCTCTCGGTACTCCCCTGCCAGACCGGCCGGCCCGCCCAGCCCACCGGCGGAATGAAGGGCGGCACGCCCGGCCCCGATTCGGCGAAGGCGATGAGGCCGAGGATCAGCAGCGGCGCCGCCACCAGCAGCAGCAGCCAGGCGAGCGGCGGGAGAAGGACGAGCAGCCGCCCCATCACGCGCGGAGCGGCACCAGCGCCTCGGGCGGCCAGCCGAGGGCAAGCTGCGACCCTGGCTCGGGCGGCGCGGTTTCGGCCGGCAGCGCGACGCGCAGCTCCGCCCCGTCCGGCAGCGCGACGAGGGCCATCCAGCCATCGCCCCGATAGGCGAGGTCGCGCAGCACCCCGGCCACGCCATTGGCCGCGGGCGGCGGGCCGGGCACCAGGCGGATGCGCTCCGGCCGCAACGCCACGGCCAGGGCCTCCCCCGGCGCCGCCGCATGGGCCAGGGCGAGGCGGCAGGCGCCCGCCTCCACCGCGCCATCCGCGCCGACCCTCCCCTCGAGCACATTGGCCGCGCCGAGGAAGCGGGCGACGAAGCGCGTCGCCGGCCGGTCGTAGAGCTCGGCCGGCGGGCCGCATTGGGCGAGGCGCCCCGCCTCCAGCACGGCGATGCGGTCGGCGAGCGCCAGCGCCTCCGCTTGGTCATGCGTCACCATGACGAAGCCGGCGCCGGTGCGGCGCTGCAGCGCCCGCAGCTCGAGCCCGGTGCGCTCGCGCAAGCCGGCATCGAGGGCGGCGAGCGGCTCGTCCAGCAGCAGCAGCGGCGGCCGCTTCACCAGCGAGCGGACCAGCGCCACCCGCTGCCGCTGCCCGCCCGAGAGCTGGTGCGGCTTGCGCCCCGCCATCGCCTCCAACCCGACCATGGCCAGCGCCTCGCCGACGCGCTGCCGGACCTCCGCCGCCGCCACGCGCTCGCGCCGCAGCCCGTAGGCGACGTTGTCGAAGACGGTAAGGTGCGGGAAGAGCGCATAGCTCTGGAACATCATCCCGACCGGGCGCGCATGCGGCGGCAGGCCGGCGAGGTTCCGCCCCTCCAACCGGATGCGCCCCGCATCCGGCGCCTCGAAGCCCGCGACCAGGCGCAGCAGCGTCGACTTGCCGGAGCCGGAGCCGCCCAGCAGCGCCAGGAACTCGCCCGGCCGCACCTCGAGATCGAGGCCGTCCAGCGCAAGGGCCGCCCCGAAGCGCTTGGTCAGCCCCTCCACCGCCAGCAGGGCCAAGCTCAGCGACCCGCCCGGAAGCGGCTCCAGAGCCGGCTGCGCAGCCGCTCCGCCTGCGGCCCCGGCGTGCCGGCGACGAAGGCCTGCGCCAGCGCCGCCTCGGGCGGATAGACATTCGGGTCCTCCCGCACCGCCTGGCTGATCAGCGGGCGGCTGGCGGGCACCGCATTCGGGTAGCGCACATGGCTGCTGACGGCGGCGATGACCTCGGGCCGCAGCAGGAAGTCGACGAAGGCATGCGCCGCATCCGGGTTCGGCGCATCGGCTGGAATCGCCAGCATGTCGAAGAAGAGATGGGGGCCAGCCGCGGGCGCCACATAGCCGATCTCGACGCCCCGTCCGGCCTCGCGCGCCCTCGCCGCGGCCTGGATCGCATCGCCACTATAGGTCAGGGCGGCGCAGATCTCGCCCGTCGCCAGCATGTCGAGCAGCGCGCCGGAGCCGGGGATGGCGCGGAGCTGCGGGCGGATGGCGAGCAGCGCCGCCTCCGCCGCGCGCAGGTCGCCCGCATCGGCGCTGTCCGGGTCGCGCCCGAGCCAGCGCAGCACGGAGGGCAGCACATCCGTCGCGCTGTCGATCACCGCGAGGCCGCAGCCGGCCAGCCGCTTTGCATTCTCCGGCTTCAGCAGCACGTCGAGCCCGTCGAGCGCGAGGTCCGGCGCGATCGCCCTCACCTTGTCGAGCCGGAGCCCGAGTCCGACGGTGCCCCAGAGATAGATCGCCCCATGCGCATTGCCCGGATCGGCCTGCGCCGCGCGCGCCATCAGCGCCGGGTCGAGGTTGCGCCAGTTGGGAATCCTCGCCCGGTCCAGCGGCCGCAGGGCCCCGGCGCGGACGAGGCGGGCGAAGGTCGGCTCGCTGGTGGGCACGACGAGGTCGTAGCCGCTGCGCCCGGCGGAGAGCTTGCCCTCCAGCGTCTCGAGGCTGTCATAGACGTCGTAGCGGATGCGGATGCCCGTCTCCTGCTGGAAGCGCTGCACGACATAGGGGTCGATGTAGTCCGTCCAGTTGTAGACATTCAGCGCCGGCTGCGCCTGGACCGGGCACGGGACAGCGAGCGGGGCCAGCAGCAGGGCGGCGATCAGGGCAAGGCGGCGCATCCGGCCTCCGGCAGGGTTCAGGCGGCGCGCAGACTAGGACCAAACCCGCCCGCGCTGAACTAGGATGTTTTTCCTTGACGTAAGGAGAACGTTCCGCTACCTCATCCCTCGCCGACGGCCGAACTGCGCCCGGCGCTCCCCCCTGCCACTCCCCGCGTCCACCCCCTCCCGGAAGCCCGCTTCCCGGGAGGCGCGGCGCATGTCGAGACGGAGACCCCCGTGCCCTTCAGCCCGGCCAATCTCACCGCCCTGATCCAGGGCAACAGCTTCGCCCTCTGGCAGTACCGCACCGCCGACAGCCGCGCCGTGGTCACCGCCGCCGGCTACTTCGCCGCGGTCGCCGGCAGCCTCAAGGTGGGCGACCTAATAGTGCTGCAGACCGCCGATGCGATGGCGATGCTGCCGGTCCGCAGCGGCCCCAGCCTCGGCACCGGCGTCACGCTCGACGGGGCGGTCGGGCCGATCAACACGGTGCGCAGCGTCGCCAAGCGCTTCGGCATCGGCCAGGCGGCGGCGGCGGTGGTGCGCACCATCATCCTCGCGCCCTTCGCCGCCGGCATCGTCGCCGGCACCTCGATCCCGGTCTCGGCGACGGTGCTCGGGCCGGTCAGCCAGGTGGTGTTCAGCCTGCGCGACGGCCGCGGCGCCGTCGTCCCGCCGGTGCAGGTGGTGCCGGTCGTCGGCGGTGGCGCCTCGGCCAGCTTCCCGGCGCCGGCCATCGGCAGCGGCTACCGCATCCGCGTCGAGGATGCGGCGGACCCGGCGCTCGGCGTGCTCTCGCGCAGCTTCAATGTCGGCGCCGACCTCAAGCTGATCCTGGTCGAGAGCGACGGCCGCCTGCTGAGCGAGGCGGGCAGCGTGCTGAAGCAGTAGCCGGCTCGCCTCGTCCCCCCGCCTTCCTCATTCCCCACCGCAGGCGGCACGCCGCCTGCCCATCCGGACCGGAGCCCGATGCCCGACGCAAGGATCAGCGAGCTGCCCCTGGCCAGCACCCTCGGCGACACCGACCTCGCCCCGCTGGTGCAGACGAGCGGCAGCACCACGGAGACCCGGCGCGCCACCCTCGCGCAGCTGCGCGGCGCGGTGCTCACCAACCGGGGCGCCCATGTGCGCGGCTACGGCGCCAGGGGCGACGGCAGCACCGATGACGGCCCCGCCTTCCAGGCCGCCATCGACGACCTCAGGACGAAGGGCGGCGGCACGCTCTTCCTCGGCCCCAGGACCTACCGCATCGCCTCGCCGGTGGTGCTGAACGGCGCCACCATACGGCTGCAGGGCGCGGGCTTCACCGAGGGCCCCGGCGGCGGCCAGGGCACCTGGCTCCGGATCAACACGACGGGCTTCACCCCCTTCACCTTCACCGGGGTCAACAGCCGCGGCGCCGGGCTGCGCGACATCGCCGTGCAGCAGACCCACGGCGCGGCGCAGGTCAGCGGCTGGGCGCCGACCGCCTATGACTACGTCTTCCGCGTCGAGGACTGCCTCGGCGGCATCGACTTCGACAATGTCTTCCTCTGCAACGTCAACAAGGAGATCTACTGCCGCAACTCCGGCCGGCTCGACATCCGCCGGCTGCGCGGCCAGGTGCTGACGACGGGCGTCGAGATCGACCAGTGCTACGACGTCCCGCGCATCCACAGCCTGCATTTCTGGACCTTCTGGACCCACCCCTTTCAGGGTGTTAAGGCGGGACCATCTTTCGGCCTTCGATTGTGGCTGGAACGGGAGAGGTGCCATTCAGACCTCTGTTCTTGAGCGCTTCGAGCAGCGCAGGCCGGCGAGCGTGATGGCGCGGGTCGTGCTGGAGCAGGCCCTCCCAGGCGAGTGGATCGACACGGTGTTCGAGAAGCACCGACAGCGGCAGTACTCGCGGGAGCTGCTGTTCTCGACGGTGATCGAGCTGGTGACGTTGGTGTCCCTTGGCCTGCGTCCCTCCTTGCACGCTGCGGCGCGGAGCCTGGAAACGCTGCCGGTGTTGCTTGGCGCGCTTTACGACAAGCTCAACCGCACGGAGCCTGCCGTGCTGCGGGCGCTGGTCCGCGGCAGCGCCGAGCGGCTGGCGCCGGTGACGGCGGGCTGGGACGGCGAGGCCAGCCTGCCGGGCTGGCAGTTGCGCGTGCTCGACGGCAACCACCTGCCGGCCAGCGAGAAGCGCCTCGCCCCCTTGCGCGGGCACCGTGGCGCGGCGCTGCCTGGACACACGCTGGTGGTCTACGACCCGGACTGCAGGCTGGTCATCGACATCCTGCCCTGCGAGGACGCGCACCAGAGCGAGCGTGCCGCCGTTGCTGGCTTGCTCGACAGCGCTCAACCGGGGCAGCTGTGGATCGCCGATCGGCAGTTCGGCACGCGAACGGTCCCGCTGGGCTGGCAGGCGGCGCAGGCCGGCTTCATCGTGCGCGAGCATGGCCGCTGTCCAAAGCTGGCCACAGAGGGGGCCTGGCGTGCCTGTGGCCGCAGCGAGACCGGCGTGGTGCGCGAGCAGCGGATCGAGTTGGCCGGATCGTCTCAGCCCTGGCGGCGCATTGAGCTCACTCTCGACACGCCGACCGAGGCGGGTGAGAGCGTGATCCGGCTGTGGAGCAATCTGCCTGAGCAGGTCGACGCACAGCAGGTTGCCCAGCTGTATCGTCGCCGGTGGTCGGTGGAGGGCATGTTCCAGCGGCTTGAAGCGGCGCTGAACAGCGAGCTGCGCAGCCTTGGTCACCCGCGCGCGGCCCTGCTTGGGTTTGCCGCCGCCGTGCTGGCGTATAATGTCCTTGCCCTGCTGCAGCGCTGCATCGAGCAGGCGCACCAGGCCGCGCACCCCGCCCTGCAGGTGTCGCTCTACCATTTGGCTCTGCAGGTCCGCGGCGGCTACGAGGGCATGCTCATCGCCCTGCCCGACCAGCCGTGGTTATCCGGCCATACAGACCCAGCGACGGTCGCCGCGCATCTTCTGCGGCTCGCCCGCAACGTCGTGCCGCGCCAAGTCGCGGCCAGCCCGCGCAAGCCCAAACCAGCCGTGAAGAAAGGCTACGTCAACAGCAAGACCGCACGAGAACATGTCGCCACCGCCCGCGTCCTCGCCCAGGCCAAGGCCGGAAGACCCTGAAAGGGGTGACCTTCTGGACCTCCAACGCCTTCGTCATGGCCTGGCAGCAGGCCAATGCGGATGCGATGGTCTTCTGCCGCAGCGACGGCGTCTTCATCGACCAGGCCTTCGCCCTTGGCTTCCGCAGCATGTTCCGCTTCGCCGGCTCGGATGCCGGGGTGACGACGAAATTCTACATCGGCCAGGCCTATGCGGATTTCGTGAGGTACGGGCTCTGGCTCGAGGCCTCGGGCACCGACGGGCAGGTCGCCAACTTCACCTCGCACAACGAGATCTTCAATGCCGGCGGCGCGCCGCTGCCCAGCTCCTCGGCGATCCAGGTGGATGGCTCGAACACCCGGGTGCAGATCGGTAACCTCCGCGTCGATGCGGTGGAGGACAGCCCGATCCGCATCGGCGGCACCGGCAACCCGCTCGACCTCTTCGCGCTCCGCTGCACGCGCTTCAACACGCGCAGCAACGGGGCACCCGCGATCCAGATCGCCGACAGCGGCGCGGCGGCGCCGAACGCCGTCTATCTCGGCACGCCGCCGCTGCTCGAGGGCGGCCCCGTCGTCAATGCCGGGACGAATGCGGTGCTCGCCAGCGGCACGCCCGCCGGCCAGGCTTCGCGGCCGGGGCTTGCGGTCGGCGGCATCGACACGGGCCTCTTCCTGCCCGCGAGCGGCACCCTGGCCGCCACGGCCGGCGGCGCCGAGGTGCTGCGGGCAACCCCGGCCGGCGGCCTCACCCTCGGCGGCGCGCCGGGCAGCCATGCGCTGGAGGTGGCGACGCCGTCCGGCACGGTGAACCGCCTGCTGGTCGGCGGCGGCACCGCCGGCAACGCGATCACCGCCCAGGCGCAGGGCGCGGATGCCAATATCGGCCTCCAGCTCGCCGCCAAGGGCACGGGGACGGTGGCGCTGCAGGCGAATGGCGCGACGGCACTCGCCATCGGCAATGCGGCGGGCCCGGCGGCGAACTGGCTGCGCGCCGATGGCGGCCTCGCGGGCGGCGCGGTGACGCTCTCCGCCCAGGGCAGCGACGCGACCATCGGCATCACCCTGGCGCCGAAGGGCACCGGCCTCGTCCGGGCGACGACGCCGGCCAACTCGGACAACTCGACGGCGCTCGCCACCACCGCCTTCGTCAGGGCGCAGAACTACACGGTGGCCGGCGCGGTGGCGAGCATCGCCGATGGCAGCTCGGCGGCGCCCGGCCTCGGCTTCGCCGGCAATGCGGCGACCGGCCTGTCGCGCGCCGCGACGGGGGCGCTGTCGCTCTCCGTCAACGGCCTGGAGACGGTGCGGGTCGCGCCCATCGCCGGCGCGGTCAACCGGCTCGGCCTCTATGGCGGCGCGGCCGGCGCGGCGGTGGCGCTGCTGGCCGAGGGGAGCGACACCAATATCGGCGTCGTGCTCGGGTCGAAGGGCACCGGCGCGATCGCCGCCGCGATCCCCGACAGTGCGGTGGCCGGCGGCAATGCGCGCGGCGCCAATGCGGTGGACTGGCAGGCCAGCCGCACCGCGGCGACGCAAGTGGCGAGCGGCGCGCAGTCGGTGATCGGCGGCGGCCTGAACAACACCGCCACGGGCACCGGGGCGACCGTCGCCGGCGGCAGTTCGAACACGGCGGGCGGCGGCAACAGCGCCGTCGCCGGCGGCAACTCCAACTCCGCCTCCGGCACGGGTGCGACCGTCAGCGGCGGCGCGTCGAATACCACCAGCGGCACCAACGCCGCGATCGGCGGCGGCAGCACCAACACCGCGAGCGGCACCACCGGCTGGATCCCGGGCGGCGCCAATGCAACGGACCGCGGCAATCTCGGCCGCGGCGCCTGGGCCGCAGGCCGCTTCGCGGCCAATGGCGATGCGCAGGCGGGCGAGTTCGTGCTCCGGCGGCAGACCGCAGATGCCACCGTCACCCGCCTCACCGGCGATGCCGGCGTGCCGGGTGGCGCGAACACGGTGAACCTGCCGACCAATGGCAGCTACCGGCTGAAGCTACTGGTCATTGCCCGCCAGGTGGGCGGCACCGCAGGCACCGCCGGCGACACGGCAAGCTGGGAGGCGAGCCTGCTCATCCGCAGTGGCGCCACGGCCGCAGCGACGGTGCTGGTCGGCGGCGTCGCCCTCGGCAGCGGGCCGGCGCTTGCCGCGGTCACCGCCGGCACCGGCCTCGCCCCCGGCCTCGCGATGCCGGCAGCGCCGCCTGGCGGCTGACCCTCGATGCCGACACCACGACCGGCGGCCTCGCCATCAGCGGCACCGGCAAGGCGAGCAAGACCGTCAACTGGGTCGCCCGCCTGCTCTCCGTCGAGGCCGTCGGCTGAGGCCGGCACGCATCCCCCTCCCCCACCCCCAAGGAGCATCCCATGGCTGACCTGATCGACTACGCGAAGAACCTGCTCGGCCGCGCCCTCTGCGCCCGCGGCCCGGCCCTGCCGAGCCAGGTCTTCCTCGGCCTCGGCACTGGCGGCAGCGACCCGACCGGGCTCACCGGCGAGCCGGTGGGCAATGGCTATGCCCGCCAGAAGGTGACCTTCAGCGGCACCGGCGCGCAGCAGAACACGGACGCCATCCGCTTCACCTTCGCCGCCGCGGCCGGCACGCTGACCCATGTCGGCCTGTTCGACGCGGCGAGCGGCGGCAACCCGCTGACCTGGTCGGCGCTGGCGAGCGCCGCGGCGGTCACCGGCGCGGGGACGGTGACCATCAACGCCGCCGGCCTGGTGCTGACGCCGAACTGAGCGCCGAAGGGGGCTCCGCCGCCGCGGAGCCCCCAACTGCTGCGGGCCGCTACTGCAGGCTGCCCCAGCGCGGCACCGCCGGCTCCGCCGCCGCCCAGGCCCAGGTCTCGCCCTGGCGGCAGGCGGTGGTGAGGAACCATTGCCGCTCGCCCCCCTCCTCCACCGAGAACAGCGCCTCGCGGCAGGGCGCGAGGGCGTTGTCGATCTCCCGCACCAGCCGCACCTCGCCCTCCTCGTTGCCGAGCGGGATGGTGTGCCGGATGCGCCAGCGCCGCACTTCGCCCGGGGCGAGGCTGCCGATCACCGCTGCGACCTCGTCCTGCTCCGCCCCATGCCGGCTCCGCACCACGTAGCGGATGCCCGCCGCGGTGGCCGCCCGCACCCCGATGCCGACGCCGATGGCCAAGGCCGGATTGCCGCTGGCCAGGGCCGCGCCGCCGCCGGCGAGCGCCCCCGCCACATCCGCCGCCTGGTTGCAGCCGGCGAGCGCGAGCGGCAGCAGCGCCAGCGCCAGCCGCCTCACTGCAGCGAGCCCCAGCGCGCCGTCGCCGGCTCGGCGCTGGCCCAGCGCCAGGTCTCGCCGTCGCGGCAGATGGTGGCGGTGTAGAAGCCGCGTCCCTGCTTCCGCTCCACCGAGAAGACGATCTCCTTGCAGTCGAGCCTGCCGGCGCCGATCAGCCGCGCGACCGTCACCTCGCCGGCTTCGTCGGGCTCGATCGGCAGCGCATGGCGGACGGACCAGCGCGCCACCCCGCCGACCGGCAGCGCCCCGGCGGCGCGGGCGATGCCGTCCTGCGCCGAGCCGTGCGCCCGCCGCTGCGCGTATTGCAGCCCGGCCCGGCCGGCCGCCTGGACGCCGAGGCCGATCGCCGTGGTCGCCGCCGCATTGGCGCCGATCGCGTCGGACACCCCGGCGCCGGTGACGCCGGCCGCGGTGCTCGCTGTCTCGGAGACCAGCACGGCGCAGCCGGGCAGCAGGGGCATCGCCGCGAGGAGGAGGACAAGACGCACGACGCGGCGGAGGGAGGCGGACATGCCCGTGCGATGCCGTGCCCGGCCGAGACCGGCAAGCCGCAAAGGTATACGTTTTCGTGGGCGAGGGCGTCACGACCTCCGGCCACCGCATCCGGCATCGGACCCGGTGCGCAGCAGGCGCGACGACACTGTTGACGGAGGTCGCGGCACGGGTGGTGAGGTCCAGCCGGATCCCGGAGCTCCCATTCGTCTCCCCGCCGGACGGCGCGGCGGGCCATCTGGTCCCGCTCCGCGACCTAGGCCGGCCCGAAGGCCCCTCCGCCGATCTGCAGGAGGGCCTGGTGCGCCCCAAGCCCCGCCAGCCGCAACATGCGGGCAGCGCCGCGCCGAGGCCTGGGCCCGGTCCGCACGGGGCGCCAGGCGGCTGATCGTGTGTTTCCATTTCGTTCCCGCCCCTGCTAGCGTCCCGCGATGCCCGAAGACACCCCCCCGCCCCCTCCCGGCTGTCCGGTCGCCGCCCGCATCGGCGCGCTGCTCCGGACCTTGTCGGCGGAGGGGATGGGCGCAGAGGTGGCGCAGGCGGAGGCCCTGGCGCTGCTGTTGTGCCTCAGGCCGGCGGTGCCCCTTCCCATGCTGCGGGAGGAAGCGGCGCGGATCGCGGCCGAGCTTGCCGGCCGAGGCGAGCATCGCGCCTGAGGCCGGGCAGGCAGCGCGGCAGGCCTCGCCTGCCACGGCCCTCGGCGCGATCCCACGGCCGACTGCTCTCATCATTCGATGCCAAGTGCGCCGCCGGCGGCGCGCGGTGGATGTGCGTGCGGTGCGGTCGGGGTATCGTCGGCCATCGGGCGAGCAAATTGTACGCGCCTCGTCCATGCCGGAATGAACCGCCATCCGTTCAGGCCGCGGACGCGCAACGCAGCGATGCGGCTGTCTCCGTTGGCCAGCAGAACGCATCGCCCAACCTGCACTGGCCCGCCGCTCGCTTTTCCAGGCGCAGACTACGCGCGTACACGCCGGAACCGTGGCTGACTCCCGCCGTTGCGGCCGGCAGAGGGCGCTCCAACAACACTGCCGGGGAGGAGAGAGCGGTGGCGGGACAGAGCGGGCATCCTTTGCTCGGTGGAGGCCAGATCACCCGGCGGGACAAGATCGTCACAGCCGAGGAAGCAGTCCGGCTCGTCCGCGACGGCGCCACCATAGCCACCGGCGGCTTCGTCGGCATCGGCTTCGCCGAAGCCATCGCGGAACAACTGGAACGGCGCTTCCTGGAAGGAGGCCGGCCGCGCGACCTGACGCTGGTCTACGCCGCCGGCCAGGGCGACGGAAAGGACCGCGGCCTCAACCATCTCGGCCATGAGGGGCTGGTGCGGAGGGTGGTCGGCGGGCATTGGGGGCTCTGCCCGAAGCTTCAGCGCCTTGCGCTCGAGAACAAGATCGAGGCCTACAACCTGCCTCAGGGGGTGATCTCGCACCTTTTCCGCGACATCGCCGCCGGCAAGCCCGGCACCGTGACGCGTGTGGGCCTCGACACCTTCGTGGACCCGCGCCACGGCGGCGGCAAGATCAACGCCCGCACCACCGAGGACCTGGTCGAGCCCGTCACGCTGCGCGGCGAGGAATACCTCTTCTACCGCGCCCTGCCGATCGACGTGGCGATCCTCCGCGGTACGACCGCGGACCCGGACGGCAATGTCACCATGGAGCGCGAGGCGCTTGTCCTCGAATCGCTGGCCATCGCCACAGCGGCGCGCAACTCCGGCGGCGTCGTGATCGTGCAGGTGGAGCGTCTGGCCGAGGCGGGCAGCCTCGACTCCCGCCTGGTGCGCATCCCCGGCGCCCTGGTGGACTGCGTCGTGGTGGCCCGCCAGGAAAGCCACTGGCAGACCTTCGCCACGCCCTACAACCCGGCCTTCAGCGGCGAAACGCGGGTGCCCATGCGCTCCCTGCCACCAATGAGGATGGGGCCGCGCAAGGTCATCGCCCGCCGCGCCGCCTTCGAGCTGCGGCCCAACAGCGTCGTCAACCTCGGCATCGGCATGCCGGAAGGCGTGGCCAGCGTCGCCAACGAGGAGCGGATGCTGGAGTACCTGACGCTGACCACCGAGCCCGGCACGATCGGCGGGCTGCCGGCCGGGGGGCTCGACTTCGGCGCCGCGAGCAACATCCAGGCGCTGGTGGACCAGCCCGCGCAGTTCGACTTCTACGACGGCGGCGGCCTCGACGCGGCCTTCCTCGGCATGGCGCAGGTCGACCGCGAGGGGAATGTGAACGTCAGCAAGTTCGGGTCCCGGCTGGCGGGTGCGGGCGGCTTCATCAACATCAGCCAGAACGCCAAGAAGGTGGTGTTCCTCGGCACCTTCGCGGCGCGCGGAGACCCGAAATTCGTAGAGCGGGTCGAGCACCGCACCTTCAGCGGCCGACTGGCGGCGCGACGCGGCCAGCCCGTCCTCTACGTCACGGACCGTTGCGTCTTCCGCTTGTCCTCGGAGGGGCTGGAGCTCGTCGAAGTGGCTCCCGGCCTGGACGTCGAACGCGACATCCTGGGCGAGATGGCCTTCCCGCCGCTGGTCCCGAAAGATCCGGCCCCGATGGACTCCCGCATCTTCGCCGAGGGCCCGATGGGCTACCGCGAGGAATGGCTGAGCCTGCCGCTGGAGGCGCGCCTGACCTACGACCCGGCCGAGGCGGTGTTCTTCATCAACTTCGAGGGCTTCGGCATCCGGCGGCAGGAGGACATTGACCGCGTCCGACGGGCAGTGGAGAAGCGCCTGGCGCCGCTGGGCCGCAAGGTGCCGGCCATCGTGAACTACGACCACTTCACCATCGCGCCCGAACTGCTGGACGCCTACACCGACATGGTGGGCGGCTTGATGCGGCGGTTCTATTCCGGCGTCACCCGCTACACCACGAGCGCCTTCCTGCACCTGAAGCTCGGCGACGCGCTGCGGCGGCGCGACGTGGCGCCGCACATCTACGAGGCGCGCGAGGAGGCGGAAGGCCATCTCCGCGACCTCGGGCGCGACGGGGGAGGCCGGCCATGAAGCGGACCTGGAAAACGGTGGCGGAACTCCTCGGCCCGCGCCGCGGCACCGTGCTCTCCATCCCTGCCGACGCCACGGTGCACGCCGCGCTCGAAGGTTTGGCCGAGCACGACGTAGGCGTGCTGGTCGTGCTGGACGACGGCAAGCCGATCGGGATCTTCTCCGAGCGCGACCTGGCGCGGAAGGTGGAGCTCCGCGGCCGGACGGCGAAGGGCACCGTGGTGCGGGACGTCATGACGCCGCAGGTGATCTACGTCACGCCGGGGCACAGGCTCGACCAGTGCATGGTCCTCATGAGGGCGGACCGCGTCCGCCACTTGGTCGTGGTGGAGGACGGGCGGGTCGTGGGCATGGTGTCCGCCCGAGACATCTTGGTGGACGTGGCCGCGGAGGCCGAGAAGCACATCCGGGGCCTCGAGGCCGACCGGCTGGTCATGACGACCAACACCGGCGCCTATTGATCCCGCGGGGGCTCGGCCTCGGGCGGCCCCGCCGCCCAGAAGCGACATCGCCGCCGGGGATCTCCTCCGGCGGTCTAACCCGACCAGCACCGGAGTGGCGGTATGGACTTACTGATCGCGGTGGCCGCGCTGGCCTTCCTGATGTTCATCGCCTACCGCGGCTTCAGCGTCATCCTGTTCGCGCCGGTGGCGGCGATGGGCGCCGTGCTGCTCACCGACCCTTCGGCCGTGCCGCCGGTCTTCACCGGCGTCTTCATGGACAAGCTGGTCGGCTTCGTGAAGCTCTACTTTCCCGTATTCCTCCTCGGCGCCGTGTTCGGCAAGGTGATCGAGCTGTCGGGCTTCTCCAAGTCCATCGTCCGGGCGGTGATCGGGCTGGTCGGACGGCAGCGCGCCATGCTGGCCATCGTGCTGGTCTGCGCGGTGCTTACCTATGGCGGCGTGTCGCTGTTCGTTGTGGTGTTCGCCGCCTACCCCTTCGCGGCGGAAATGTTCAGGCAGAGCGGCATCCCGAAGCGGCTGATCCCCGGCACCATCGCCCTCGGCGCCTTCACCTTCACCATGGACTCGCTGCCGGGCACCCCGCAAATCCAGAACATCATCCCCACCACCTTCTTCCGCACCGACACCTGGGCCGCTCCCCTCCTCGGCACGATCGGGTCGGCCTTCATCCTGGCCGTCGGCCTCGCCTACCTGGAGTGGCGCCGCCGGAGCGCCGCCGCGGCGGGCGAGGGCTACGGCGAGGGCCACACGAACGAGCCGGAGCCGGCTGACGAGGAGGCACTGCCGCACCCCGCCATCGCCATCCTGCCCCTGGTCGCGGTGGGCGTGCTGAACAAGGTCTTCACCTCCCTGATCGCCGCCCAGTACGGCGTGCGGCACGAGGTCGCGCTGGCTGGCATGGCGCAGCCATTGGTGACGCAGGTGCCCTCGGTCGCCGCGATCTGGGCGGTGCTGGGCGCGCTGCTGGTCGGCATCCTCACCGTGCTCGCCTTCGCATACGGGCGGGTGGCGCGGCGCTTCGCCGAGGGCTCCAAGGCGGCGGTGGGCGGTGCGCTGCTCGCCTCCATGAACACCGCCGCGGAGTACGGCTTCGGCGCGGTGATCGCGGCGCTGCCGGGCTTCCTCGTGATCCGCGAGGCGCTGCGGGCGGTCCCTGACCCGCTCATCAACGAGGCCGTCAGCGTCACCGTCCTCGCAGGCATCACCGGTTCCGCCTCGGGCGGCATGAGCATCGCGCTCGCCGCGATGGCGGACCAGTTCATCGCCGGGGCCGAGGCCGCCGGCATTCCGCTGGAGGTGCTCCACCGCGTGGCCTCCATGGCGAGCGGGGGCATGGACACGCTGCCGCACAACGGCGCGGTGATCACGCTGCTCGCCGTCACCGGGCTTACCCACCGGCAGTCCTACGGCGACATCTTCGCCATCACCCTGACCAAGACCGCAGCGGTTCTCGTCGTCATCGCCGTTTACTACCTCACCGGCATCACCTGAGCCGCGGAGTCCTCCGCGGGGCGCCGTCACTTTATTGGCTCAGGATCAAACGGATTGAAGGTGAGGCCGCAACGGCGACCCCGCTGATGCTGGCCCGGATCTCGAACGCAGGCGCCATTGCGGCTCGGTTTTCACTGGCAGCGGTCACCGGCAACCTTGTGGGCCGGAAGGTTATCCAGGACGACCACGTCACCCCCCGCCAAGGCCGGCGCAAGCCATGCGGGCGGCTACGAGTCGGACTTCCATGCCTTGAAGACCGACGGAGCCCTGGCCCGCGCATCTGTCGGGTGCTTCATCCCAAGGGTGGCCGTCGGCCGCCCGCTTCCCGATGAACGAGCGAAGCTCGGGCGGAAGGCCCTTGCGAAGGCGGTGGACGCCGGCTTTCAAATGCGGGGTCGGCCAGCCATCAGAAGGGCCGCTTGTACCACCTCCCTGTATCACCGGAGGCGCCTCAAGTCCCTGTGTCGCCCGGACATCCTTTCCAACCAATGGAATAGGATGGTGCTGCCAGAGAGGATTGAACTCTCGACCTCTCCCTTACCAAGGGAGTGCTCTACCACTGAGCTACGGCAGCTGGCTCGCGCTTCCTAACGGGTCGGGCTGCGGGCTGCAACCCTCTCAGCGGGCTTTGTCGCTACCGTAACCTTCATCTTCCATTCAGCACTCCCGCCCAGCCTCGCACCAGGAGCGCTGAGATCCTGCGCAACCGGGCACAGGCCCTTCCTTGCGACTTGCGGACGCCTTCCGTAACCTAGGGTAGATAATGCTGCACCGCAGCTTAATATTATGGAGACGGAATGGTCTAGATCGGGCATGATGGCCATCGAACGCCAGCCATAAGCCGGGCAGGAGCCTAGACCGGCCCGCTGTCCAACCTCGTCGCAGGCGGAAAAGTTTTGTATACTATCCTCGATGTTTCCCGCCTGGTCTCCTGCGTCCGGCGCAGTTCCCCCTCCGGCATCGACCGCGTCGAGATGGCCTATGCCAAGCGGTGGCTGGACGAGCCTGCGGCCTCCTGCAGCTTCGCGGCGCAAAGCGTCTGGGGCTGGTTCGGCCTGATTCCCCGCCGCCTGGTCGCAGCACTCGTCGAGGCGCTGGACCTGACCTGGATGCGAGGCGCGGAGGCCGAGGGGGCCCTCGGCCGTGCCCGCCGAATCGCCGCCGGCCTCCATGCCCGCCTCGCCCTCGGCGCCGGCCGTGCCGCGCTGAAGGCCCGGCTCGCAGCGCACCGCCATGTCGCCTTCCTGCTGGTGTCGCACCGCTCGCTCGAGAGCGAGGCGCCGATCGCCGCCCTCCGCCGCGCCGGCGCCCGCTTCGTCCCCCTGATCCACGACCTGATTCCGCTGACGCATCCCGAGTATTCGCGCAGCCGCCAGGTGGCGCATCACGCGGCGCGGGTGGCGACGACGGCGGCGCAGGCGGACGGGATCATCGTCAACTCCGCCTTCACTGCCTCGACCCTGCTGCCGCGGCTGGCGCAGCATGGCCGCGCGGCGCCGCCGCTCGCCATAGCCCCGCTCGGCGTCGACCTGCCGCAGGCGCCGCCCGCGCTGCTGCCGGCGGAGCCCTATTTCGTCTGCCTCGGCACCATCGAACCGCGGAAGAACCACCTGCTGCTGCTGCATGTCTGGCGCGAGATGGCGGCCAGGGCTCAGCGCGGCGCCCCGCCGCCGAAGCTGCTCCTGCTCGGCCGCCGCGGCTGGGAGAACGAGAATGTCGTCGACCTGCTCGAACGATGCGAGCTGCTGCGCGGCGTGGTGCAGGAGCTCGGCACCCCGTCCGATGCCGAGGTCGCCCGCCTGGTCGCCGGCGCCACTGCCCTGCTCTTCCCGAGCTTCGTGGAGGGCTATGGCCTGCCGGTCGCCGAGGCGCTCGCGCTCGGCACGCCGGTGATCTGCTCCGACACC
Source organism: Belnapia sp. (assembly GCF_059504005.1). Classification (NCBI taxonomy): domain Bacteria; kingdom Pseudomonadati; phylum Pseudomonadota; class Alphaproteobacteria; order Acetobacterales; family Roseomonadaceae; genus Belnapia; species Belnapia sp. Next base: position 60,383 of record NZ_JCACHU010000056.1, read on the forward strand.
GCCCCACTCCGCGAGGTCGGCGGCGCCGCGCCCGACTATCTCGACCCCCTCGACGGCCCCGCCTGGATGGCGCTGATCGAGACCTATGCGGCGCCGGCCTCGACCGCGCGCGCCGCCCAGTGCGCCCGGATGCGGTCCTGGTCGCGGCCGCTCTGGAGCGAGCATTTCGCCCAGGTCGACGCCCTGCTCGACCAGGTCGTCGGCCTGCCCCGTCCCGCCCACCAGCCGCTCCCCCAATCCCTGCCCAGCCGGGAGCCGAGCCTGGCATGACCGGGCCTGCGGAGCCGAAGGCCCGGCGCCGCCCGGACGGCGCCATCGCCATCCTGGGCGCTGCCTGCCGCCTGCCCGGCGCCCCCGACCTCGACGCCTTCTGGAGCCTGCTGGCCGAGGGGTGCGACGCCGTCACCGGCATCCCCGCCGAGCGCTTCACCCAGGGCGCCTTCGCCCATTCCCGCCGCGGCGAGCCGGGCAAGTCCTACAGCTTCGCCGCCGGCGTGCTCGATGACGTCACCGGCTTCGATGCCGGCGCCTTCGGCATCTCCCCGCGCGAGGCGGCGGAGATGGACCCCCAGCAGCGCCTCCTCCTCGAGCTGGGCGCCGAGGCCCTGGAGGATGCCGGCATCCCCGCCTCGCGCCTGGCCGGCAGCGGCACCGGCATCTTCATCGGCGGCTCGCTGACCGATTACGGCGACCTCCGCCTCACCGACCCGGCAGGCGGCGACCGCTACTTCATGACCGGCAGCGCGCTGTCGATCCTGGCCAACCGGCTTGGCAACGTCTTCGACCTGCGCGGCCCGGCCCAGACCATCGACACCGCCTGCTCCTCCGCGCTCGTCGCGCTGCACTGGGCCTGCGAGGCGCTGCGCGCCGGCCGCATCCCCGCGGCGCTGGTCGGCGGGGTGAACATGCTGCTCTCGCCCTTCCCCTTCCTCGGCTTCGCTCGGGCGGGGATGCTGTCGCCCACCGGCCGCTGCCATGCCTTCGACGCCAGCGCCGACGGCTATGTCCGCGCCGAGGGCGGCGGCATGGTGCTGCTGAAGCGCCTCGAGGATGCGCTGGCCGATGGCGACGCGGTCCGCGCCGTCATCCTCGGCTCCGGCGTCAACGCCGCCGGCCGCACCCTTGGCCTGTCGCTCCCGAGCGGCCCGGCCCAGGCCCGGCTGATCGAGCAGGTCCTGTCCGAATCGGGCGTCGCGCCGGATCGCATCGGCTATTTCGAGGCGCATGGCACAGGCACCGCCGCCGGGGACCCGCTGGAGGCCGGTGCGATCGGCGCCGCCATCGGGCGCCACCGGGCGGAGCCGCTGCCGATCGGCTCGGCCAAAACCAATATCGGCCATACCGAGCCCGCCGCCGGCATCGTCGGCCTGCTGAAGGCCATGCTGATGCTGGAGCGGGGCCGCATCCCCCCCTCGCTCCACTTCGAGTCGCCGAACCCGCATATCGACTTCGCCGGCCTCGGCCTCCGCGTGCCGGTGACGGCGGAGCCGCTCCGCGGCCGCCGCCGCGCGGTGATCGGGGTGAACAGCTTCGGCTTCGGCGGCACCAATGCCTGCGCCCTGCTCGCCGCCGGGCCCCCGGCCCAGCACCGGCCCGAGCCCGCGGCGCCGAAGGCCCCGCTGCCGCCGCTGCTGCTTTCCGCCCGCAGCGCGGCCGGGCTGAAGGCGCTGGCGGCCCGGTGGCAGGCCCGGCTCGCCGCCACACCGTCCCGCGGCCTGCCCGCACTGCTGCGCGGCGCCGCCCGCCACCGCGACCTGCTGCCGCACCGCCTCGCCCTGCGCGGCGCCGAGCCGGCGCGCCTTGCCGAGGGCCTCGCCGCCTGGCGGGCTGGCGAGCAGGGCGCCGCCGCCGGCACCGCCGGCCCGCAGCGCGGCATCGCCTTCGTCTTCAGCGGCAACGGCGCCCCTTGGCCCGGCATGGCCCAGGGCGCGCTCGCCGCCAGCCCTGCCTTCCGCGCCGCCATCGCCGAGGCCGATGCGGCCCTCGCCCCGCTGCTTGGCTGGTCCGTCGCCGAGCAGGTCGAGGCCGGCGTCAGCGCCGAGGCGGTCGCGGCGACCGACCGCGCCCAGCCGCTGCTCTTCGCCATCCAGCACGGGGTCGTCGCGGCGCTGGCGGCGGAGGGCATCCGCCCGGATCTCTGCCTCGGCCATTCGGTCGGCGAGATCGCCGCCGCCGCCGCCGCCGGCCTGCTGCCCCTGCCCGAGGCCGCTCGCCTGGTCGTCGCCCGCAGCCGCCACCAGCAGGCGAGGCGCGGCCAGGGCCGCATGGCCGCGCTCGGCTGCACGGCCGAGGCGGCGCTGCCGGTCCTCGCCGAATGCGGGCCCGGACTTGAGGTCGCCGCGATCAACGCGCCCGCCGCGATCACCGTCGCCGGGCCGGTGGATGCGCTGCACCGGCTCTCCCGGGCCGCAGCCGCGCGGCGCTGGAGCTACATCGGCCTCGACCTGGACTACGCCTTCCACAGCGCGGCGATGGACCCGCTGCGCGACGGGCTGCTCGCAGACCTCGCTGGCCTCGCGCCCGCCGCGCCCGCGGTGCCGATGATCTCGACGGTCACCGGCGAGCCGCTCGCCGCCGCCGACTGCACCCCCGCCCATTGGTGGCGCAACCTGCGGGAGCCGGTGCTGTTCCGCCAGGCCGTCGAGGCGGCCCTCCGCCGCGGCCCCGGCCTCCTCCTCGAGATCGGCCCGACCCCGATCCTGCAGAGCTACCTCCGCGACACGCTGCGCCAGGCCGGCGGCGAGGCCGCCATCCTCGGCAGCCTCACCCGGCGCGACCCGGCGGGCGACCCGTTTCCGGCCATCGCTGACCGTGCCTTCGTGCTCGGCGCCGATCCCAGGGGTGGCCCGGCCTTCGCCGGACCCGCCGCGCGGCGCGGCCTGCCGCTCACGCCCTTCGACCGGCAGCACTACTGGCTTGCCAAGACGGCGGAATCGACACCGATCGTGCAGCCGCTGGCGGAGCACCGGCTGCTGGGCTACCGCCGCACGCACGAGCCCAGCCTCTGGACCCGGCATCTCGACACCGAGCTGGAGCCCTGGCTCGCCGACCACCGCCTTGCGGGTCAGCCGGTGCTGCCCGCCGCGGCGATGGCGGAGATGGCGCTGGCCGCCGCCCTCGCCTGGCACCCGGAGGCGCCGGCGCTGGAGCTGCGCGACCTGACGATCCACCAGGCGATGCCGCTGGAGGCCGAGCCGTCGCGCGAGGTCCGGGCGACGCTCGATTCCGCCGGCGCCTTCACGCTGGCCAGCCGCCGGCGCTTCGACGACGCCTGGACGCTGCATGCCGATGCGCGCGTCGCCGCCCTCCCACGCCTGCCGGAGGCCGCCGCCGAGCCCGCCGCCCTGCCCCGCCGCCTCGAGCGCGCGACGCTGCTGGCCCTCGCCTCCCGGCTCGGCCTCGATTACGGCCCCGCCTTCCAGGCGCTGGAGGAGGTGGCGGTCGATCCCGAGGCCGGCCTCGCCCGCGCCCGGCTGGTCCGTCCCACGGCGGCGCCGCCCGATGCCGGCTTCCTGCTCCACCCGGCCCGGCTCGACGGCGCGCTGCAGGGCCTGCTCGGCCTCCTCGCCGAGGCGCCGGCCGAGCCCGGCACCGGCCTCGTCCCCGTCTGCATCGCCCGGCTGGTGCTGCGCCGTGGCGCCGCGGCCCCGGCCTCCGCCGCCATCCGCCTCACCGAGCGCGGCAGCCGCAGCGTCGCCGCCGACCTCGTCCTGCGCGACGCGACCGGGGGCGTGGTCGCCGTGCTGGAGGGCTGCAGCTTCCTCCGCATCCGCCTGCCCGGCCGGCAGGACCCGCTCGAAGGCGCCTTCCGCATGGCGCTGCTGCCGGCGCCCGGCGGCGATCCGGCCGAGCCGCCCGACCTCGCCGCCCCGCTCGCCGCGGCGTTGCGGCAGGATGCGGCGCTCGATCTGGGCGAGGCCGCGCTGCTGCTGGAGGGCTTCTGCGCCGCCGCCGCCCATGCCGCGCTCGCCGCCGCCCCGGCCATCGGCCCCTATGCCCGCCTGCTGCTCGAGGCGCTGGCCGCGGACGGGCTTGCCGAGGAAGGCCCGCTCGGCCTGCAACCCGTCCCGGCGTCCGACCTGCCCCCGGCGGCCGAGATCTGGCGGCAGGTGCTGCTGGAGCAGCCCGACCTCGCACAGGACCTCGCCTGGGCGGCGCTGGCGGCGGAGCAGCTGCCCCAGGTCCTTGCCCATCGCTTGGCCGGCGAGGCCGGGGCGCTGCCGCCGCCACAATCCGCCGGCTATGAGCGGCTCGCCAGGGTCCTCGCCGAGGCGGTCGCCGGGTTCGCCGCCGCCTGGCCGGCCGGCCGGCCGCTCCGGGTGCTGGAGGTCGCAGCCGGCGCCGGGCCGCTCACGGCGCATCTGCTGCGGGCGCTGGCCGGCTGCGGCCGGCGCGTGCTGCTGACCGCGGCGCCGCTGCCGGGCCAGCCGCCGATGCCGCTGCCGCAGGTGCCGGATGGCATCGAATTCGCCGTCCGGCCCTGGGACCCGGAGGGCCGGGAGGCGCCGCCCGCGGCCGACCTGGTGGTCGGGCTGGCCGCCGGCGCACGGCTGCAGCGCGGGACCGGGCTGCTCGGGCCGCTGCGCCAGGCTGCCGCGCCGGGCGCGACCCTCCTGCTCGCCGAGCCGCTGCCCGGCTGGCTCTGGAATTTCTGCTGCGGCCAGGAGCCGGGCTGGTGCGGCGCCGCCCCCCTTGCCCCGGCCGCCGCCTGGGCCGCTGCGCTCCCCGCCGAGGGCTGGACCGCCCCGTTCGTCGAGCCGCTGCGCGCCGCCCCGTTCCCGGCGCTGCTGGTCGGCGGCCGCGCCGCCGCCGGCGCCACGCTGCTCGCCACGCCGAAGCTCCGCCGCGTCGCCCTCTTCGCCGATGCCGCCATGGCGGGGCTGCGCCCGGCGGTGGCCGCCGCGCTGCAATCCCGCGGCGCCACCGTCACCGGCGGCAGCCTCGCCGAGGCCGCGGCGCTGCCGCCGCAGGCGCTGGCCGACGGGCTGGTGGTGGCGCTGGCCGGCGGCGGCCGGGCAGCGGAGGACATCGCCGCCTCCCTCGCCGCCCTCGCCCGGCTCGCCGCCGCCGCCGAGGGCAGCGCGGCTGGCTTCTGCATCGTCACCCAGGGCGGCCAGCAGCCGGAGGCGCCCGGCATGCGGCACGACCCGGCCGCCGCCGCCCTCTTCGCCCTCGGTCGGGTGCTGGCCAACGAGCATCCCGGCCTGCGCCCGCGGCGCATCGACCTCGCGCCCCAGCTCGCCCCGGAGCAGGCGGGCCGCCGCCTGGCCGCCGAGCTGCTGACCGAGCTGGATGACGAGGCCGAGGTCACCCTCACCGAAGCCGCCCGGCTGGTCCCCCGCCTGCGCCCCGGGCTGCCGCCCGCCCCGCCGCCCGGCGGCCCGCAGCGGCTGGAGATCGGCCAGACCGGCCAGCTCGGCAGCCTGCGCTGGGCCGGCTTCGCCCCCGGCGCCCCCGGCCCGGGCGAGGTAGTGCTGCGCATCGAGGCGGCCGGGCTCAATTTCCGCGACGTGATGTGGGCGCAGGGCCTGCTGCCGGAGGAGGCGCTGCTGCCCGGCTTCGCCGGCCCCAACCTCGGCATGGAATGCGCCGGGGTGGTGGAGGCGGTGGGCGAGGGCGTAGCGCTCCGCCCTGGCCAGCGCGTGGTTGGCGTGGCGCCGGCGGCGCTCGCCAGCCATGCCCGGACGCGCGCCGAGGCGCTGGTGCCGATGCACGACGGGCTCGACCCGGCCGCCGCCGCCACCATCCCAGTCGCCTTCATGACCGCCGTGCATGCGCTGGAGGACCTCGCCCGGATCGAGCCCGGCGAGCGCGTGCTGATCCATGGCGGCAGCGGTGCCGTCGGCCTCGCCGCGCTGCAGGTGGCGCTGGCCCGCGGCGCCCGCGTCGCCGCCAGCGCCGGCAGCCCCTCCCGCCGTGCCTTCCTCCGCGCCGCCGGGGCGGAGCTGGTGCTCGACAGCCGCGATGCCGGCTTCGCCGACGCGCTTCGCGCCGCCTGGCCGGACGGGGTCGACGTGGTGCTGAACTCGCTGGCCGGCGCGGCGATGGAGCGCTCGCTCGGCCTGCTGCGCCCCTTCGGCCGCTTCCTCGAGCTCGGCAAGCGCGACTTCGCCGAGGGCAGCCGCGTCGCGCTCCGCCCGCTTCGCCGCAACGCCACCTATTTCGCCGTCGATGTCGACGAGCTGGCCCGTGCCCGGCCCGCCCAGGCGGCGCGGCTGCTGGCCGGTATCGCCGCCCGGCTGCGGGAGGGCGCGATCCGCCCGCTGCCCGCCGCCATCCATGCGGCGTCGGAGGTGGAGGCCGCCTTCCGTGCGCTGCAGGCCGGCGGCCATATCGGCAAGCTGGTCATCCGCCCGCCGGCGCCTGGCGGCGAAGCCGCCGCCGCCTCGCCGCTCGCCCGGGCGGCGGAGGGCACCATCCTCGTCATCGGCGGCACCCAGGGCTTCGGCCTGGCGACGGCGCGCTGGCTGGCGGAGCGGGGGGCCCGGCACCTCGCCCTCCTCTCCCGCCGCGGCGCGGCGACGCCGGGGGCGGATGCGGCGCTCCGCGACCTCGCCGCGCGCGGCGCCACCGCCTCGCTCCATGCCTGCGACGCCACCGATGCCGGCGCGCTGGAGCGGACGCTCGCCGAGATCCGCGCCGCCTTCCCGCCGATCCGCGGCATCGTCCATGCCGCGGCCGTCCTCGGCGACGGCGCGGCGGCGCTGCTCGAGCCGGCCCGCGCCGCGCCGGTGCTGACGGCGAAGCTCGCCATCGCCGACCATCTCGACCGGCTGACCGCCGACGATCCGCTGGACCTGTTCCTGATGTACTCCTCCGCCACCGTCGTCATCGGCAATCCCGGCCAGGCCGCCTATGTCGCCGCCAATGCCGCGCTCGAGGCGCTGGCGCGCCGCCGCCGCGCCGCCCGCCGCCCGGCCATGGCCATCGGCTGGGGGCCGATCGCCGATGCCGGCATGCTGGCCGGGGATGCCGCTCGGGCGGAGATCCTGGAGCGCCGCCTCGGCGTGGTCGCGGTCCGGGCGGAGGAGGCGCTCGCCGCCTTGCCCGCCCTGCTCGCCGCCGATGCCGCCACCGCCGGCCACGCCCGCATCGCTTGGTCGGCCGCGGGCCGGGCGCTGGCCATCCTGGCCGAGCCGGCCTTCGAGGCGGTCCGCAGCCTCGCCGCCCCGGTCGAGGATGCGGCCGACCTCCGCGCCCGGCTGCGCGGGCTGGAAGGGGCGGAGGCGCTCGCCCTGCTGCGCGAGACCATGGCAGGCGAGCTGGCCCGCATCCTCCGCCTGCCGGCGCAGTCCATCGGGGCCGAGGCGCCGCTCGCCGGGCTCGGGCTCGACAGCCTCGGCGGGATGGAGCTGCGGACGGCGCTGGAGGGGCGTCTCGGCGTCGCCGTGGGGCTGGATGGGGTGGGCGACGGCCTGACCCTCGACGGCCTGGCCCGGCGCATCCTGACCCGGCTGCAGGCCGGGCCGCGGGAGGACAGCGGCGCGGCACTGCTCGCCGCGCATGAGCCGGAGGCCGCGAGGCTGGAGGATGCGGCATGAGCACCGGCTTCGGCCTCAGCGCCAGCGCCCGCAACGCCCTGCTCAGCCGCCTTGCCCGGCGCGGCGCCGCCCCGGCCGCGCCGGCGCCGGCCGAATCGCCGGGCCGCGACCTCGGCACCCTGCCGGGGATGCGGGATTTCGAGACCATCCGCGATGCTGGCGCCGCGCTCGGCATCGAGAGCCCCTTCTTCCGCCAGCATGACGGCGTGGCCGGCGGCCGCAGCAGCATCGGCGGGCGCGCTTACGTCAACTTCGCCTCCTACAACTACTGCGGCCTGAACGGCGACCCGCGCGTCGCCGCGGCGGCCAAGGCGGCGATCGACCGCTACGGCGTCTCCGCCTCCGCCTCCCGCCTCGCCTCGGGCGAGCGGCCGGTCCATGCCGAGCTGGAAGCGGCGCTCGCGGCGCATCACCGGACCGAGGCCTGCCTCACCTTCGTCAGCGGGCATGCGACGAACGTCACCGTCATCGGCCAGCTTCTGGGCCCGCGCGACCTGATCCTGCACGACCGGCTGATCCACAACTCGGTCGCCGAGGGAGCCAGGCTGAGTGGCGCCCGGCGCATCGCCTTCGCCCATAACGACTGGGAGGCGGCGGAGCGGGAGCTTGCCGCGCATCGCGGCCGGCATGGGCGGGCCCTGATGGTGATCGAGGGCCATTACAGCATGGACGGCGACCTGCCCGATCTCGGCCGCTTCGCCGCGCTCGCCCGCCGCCATGACGCGCTGCTGATGGTGGACGAGGCGCATTCCATCGGCGTCCTCGGCGCGACCGGGCAGGGCGTCGCCGAGCAATGCGGCGTCGACCCCGGCCTCGTCGACATCTGGATGGGGACGCTGTCGAAGACGCTTTCCGCTTGCGGCGGCTACATCGCCGGCCGGATGCGGCTGGTGGACTGGCTGCGGCATACGGCGCCGGGCTTCGTCTATTCGGTCGGGCTAGCGCCGCCGCTCGCCGCCGCGGGGCTCGAGTCGCTCCGGCTGCTGCAGGCGGAGCCCTGGCGGGTGTCGCGGCTGCAGGCCAACGCGGCGCTCTTCCTCCGCCTGGCGCGGGAGGCGGGGTTCGATACCGGCAGCTCCGCCGGGCTCGGCATCGTGCCGATCATCCTCGGCAGCTCCGTGCGGACGGCGCAGCTGGCGGCGGCCGCCTTCGAGGACGGGGTGAATGTCCAGCCGATCGTCTTCCCCGTGGTGCCGGAGGGCTCGGCGCGGCTGCGCTTCTTCCTCTCCTCGGAGCACGCGGCCGAGGAGATCGAGCGCAGCATCGCCACCCTCGCCGCGGCCCGCGACGGCCTGGCGGCGCTGAAGGCCTCCTGAGCGGCTTGCGCATCGCCCTTTTCACCCTGGAGAGCGCCCTCAGCGCCGAGGCGGTGGAGGCCTTCCTCGGGGCCTGGGGCAAGGCGGTGGTGCTGGTCGGCCGGTCCAGCCCCTTCCGCCCGGCAGTGGGCGGGGCGCTGCGCCAGGCCTGGCGGCACCTCCGCCGCTCGGGGCCGCGGCTGCTGCCCTATCTCGCGGTGAACTACGCGCTGCGCCCGGCGCCGGGCCGGCTGGCCGGGCGGGGCGTGCCGGTCGTCGAGGTCGCCGACGTGAACGGGCCGGCGATGGCGGCGGCCATCCGCGCCGCGCGGCCGGACCTGCTGGTCTCCCTCCATTTCGATCAGATCTTCCGCGCCGAGACGCTGGCGCTGGCGCCGCGGGGCGGGATCAACCTGCATCCCTCGCTGCTGCCGCGGCACCGCGGGCCGGTGCCGACGATCTGGGCCCTGGCGGAGCCGGAGCCCCGCTTCGGCGTCACCGTGCACCGGCTGGTGCCGCGGATCGATGCCGGCGCCATCCTCGCTCAGCGGGAGGTGGCGCTGCCGCCGGGTACCACCGCCAGCGCCGCCGCCCGCGCCCTGCACCTGGCCGGCGTGCCGCTGCTGGCCGAGGCCATCGCCCGGCCCGGGGCGGGGCGGGAGGCGGCGCCCCTGCCCTATTGCCCCTTCCCGCCGCCCGGCCTGCTGCGCGGCCTGGCACGGCAAGGGCGGCGGCTGGCCGATGGCGAGGACCTCCGCCGCGCGCTGCGCCTCGCCCGGCAGCAGTAAGTTACAGAATCGTATTCAATAGCTTGACCTCTCATGCTCCCGTTGCGAAAGGGCCCGGGCATGGCCGCCTCTCCAGACCAGACCGCGCCGGGAATGCGCCGCTTCCTCTTCCTCCAGGGGCCGATCAGCCCCTTCTTCGCGGAGGTCGCGACCGGGCTCCGGGCGTTTGGGCATGAGGCCTGGCGGATCAATCTCTGCCTCGGCGACCGGCTGTTCTGGCAGGGGCCGGGGGCAGTCGACTTCCGCGGGCGGCTGGCGGAATGGCCGGCCTTCCTCGGCGCCTTCTGCGAGCGGCACGGCATCACCGACCTTGTCCTGCTCGGCGAGCAGCGGCCCTACCACAAGCCGGCCATCGCCATCGCCCGGGCGCGGGGGATCGCCGTCGCGGTGACGGATTTCGGCTATCTGCGGCCGGACTGGGTGACGCTCGAGCGCGACGGCATGGGCGCCGAGAGCCGCTTTCCGCGCGACCCGGCGGCGATCCGCGCGCTCGCCGCCCACTGCCCGCCGGCCGACCTCAACCAGCACCACCGCGACAGCTTCGCCGCCCAGGCCCGGTGGGACGTGCTGTTCCACCTGGCCTCGCTGCTGCCCTTCCCCTTCCCGCACTACGAGAGCTTCCTGCTGCACGCACCGGTCCCGGCCTATCTCGCCACCGGCCTCCGCCTGCTGCTGCGGCGGCGCGAGACGCGGGCGGCGGCGGCGGCGCTCGGGCAGGCGGCGGCGCCCGGCGTGCCGCTCTACCTCTTCGCCATGCAGATGGAGACCGACTACTCCATCCGCGCCTATTCCCGCTTCCCCGACATGGACGCCGCCATTGCCGAGACGGTGGCCAGCTTCGCCCGCCACGCGCCGCCCGAGGCGCGGCTGCTGGTGAAGGTCCACCCGCTCGATCCCGGGCTGAAGGCCTGGGCGCGGCGCGTCCGGCGGATCGCCGCGGCGCATGGGGTGGCGGGCCGCGTCACCTATCTCGGTGGGGCGCTGCCGATGGAGGGGGTGATCGCCCGCTGCCGCGGCACGGTGACCGTGAACAGCACCGTCGGGGTGAAGGCGGTCGCCCTGGGCTGCGCCACCCTGCCGCTCGGCCAGGCGATCTACGACGTGCCGGGCCTCGCCTGGCAGGGCGGCCTCGACCGCTTCTGGCAGGAGGCGCCGCCGCCCGATCCGGACCTCGCCGAGGCCTTCATCCGGGCGCTGGCCGCCAGCCTGCATGTGCGCGGCTGCTATTATGCGCGGCCGGGGCTGGACGCGGCCGTCGCCGGCGCCGTCCAGCGGCTGCATCTCGGCGTGCTGAACGCGCCTATAGCATGGCCAGGGACCGTTTCCGCTTAGGCGGCTGGAAGGCGGCATCGAGCGCCGCCAGATCCTCCGGTGCGAGGCGAAGCTCGCCGGCGGCGGCGTTCAGCCGCACATGCTCGGCATCCGCCGCCTTCGGGATGCTGATGACGCCGCCCTGCCGCAGCGTCCAGGCGATCGCCACCTGGGCCGGCGTCGCGCCGAGCCGCCTCGCCACGCCCTGCAGGGCCGGGTGCCGCAGCAGCGCGCCGCCCTGGCCGACCGGGCTGTAGGCCATCACCGGCATCCCCCGCTGCCGGCAGAAGGGCAGCAGGTCGAACTCGATCCCACGGTTCTCGAGGTTGTAGAGCACTTGGTCCGTCGCGCAGCCGGCCAGCGCCGGGCCGAGCTCCTCCAGATCCGCGACGTCGAGGTTGGAGACACCCCATCGGCGGATTTTCCCAAGCTGCCGCATCCGTTCCATCGCCTCGACCGTATCCTCGAGGGGCACGGAGCCCCGCCAGTGCAGCAGGTAGAGGTCGAGGGCGTCGGTCCGCAGGCGCTTCAGGCTGCGCTCCAGCGCCGCCTCCAGCATCCGGCCGCCAGCATTGTGAGGATAGACCTTGGAGACGAGGAAGACATCGCTGCGCCGCCCGGCGATGGCCTCGGCCACCACCTCCTCGGCACCGCCCTCGGCATACATCTCGGCGGTGTCGATCAGGCTCATGCCGAGATCGAGGCCGAGGCGGAGCGCATCCGCCTCCCGCCGCCGGTCGGTGCCCCGCTCGCCCATGTTCCAGGTGCCCTGGCCGAGCGCCGGGACCTCCGTGCCGTCCGCCAGCGTGATCGCTGCCATTCCGTCCCTCCGCTTCCCGGCCTATGCTCGGCGCCATGCCGCGTCTCGTCGTCCTAGCATGCCTTGCCCTTCCGCTCCTGGCCGGCCCGGCCGCCCGGGCGCAGCCCGTGGAGGAGGTCGGCAGCTGGCGGCTCGCCTGCGTCAACGACCGGATGACGGACCGGGCGGCCTGCCTGCTGCGCCACCGCGACTGGCTGGAACGGCCCTCCGGCCCCGGCGGCGGCCTTGCCTTCGAGATCATCGACCGGCGCGGCCGGCTGGTTCCCGCGGTCACCGCCCGCGAGATGACGCTGGACGACGCGTCCCGCGGCCTGCTGGCGCTGACCGGGGTGGCGCAGCTTCGCTTCCCGCCCAACCGGATGGCGGAGATGCCCTGCGGGCTCGAGGGCCGCAGCATCATCTGCTCGCCGAAGGCCGAGGATGCCGCCCGGCTGGAGACCGAGCTGCTGCAGGCCGACCGCGCCCTGGTCCGGCTGGTGGGCACCGGGGGCGGCAGCAGCACGGCCGAGCCGACCGAGCTTCGCCTCTCCGGCACGCGGGAGGCGGTGGCCCGCTTCGCCCGCCAGGCGCCGCGCGAGCCCCAGGCCGCCGTGGAACCCCCGGCCGGGCTCGATGGGCGGGAGCTGCTGCAGCGGCTCTACCGGCTCTTCGCGCAGTGAGGGCCGAGTCTCCGGCGGCGGCGTTGCTCGCCGAGGTCGCGCGCGGCGATCGCGGGGCGCTGCGGGCGCTCTACCAGCAGCAGTCGACGCGCCTCTTCGGCGTCGCCCAGGCCATCCTGCGCGACCGCGAGGCGGCGGCCGATGCGGTGCAGGATGCCTTCCTCCGCATCAGCCAGCGGGCGGGGCAGTTCGACCCGGCGCGGGGCGAGGCCGGGGCCTGGCTCGGCGCCGTCGCCCGGCATGCGGCGCTCGATCTGGCGCGGAAGCGCGGGCGCGAGCTGCCGACCGACGACCCGGCGCTCGGCGACACGGCGGTGGCGCCCGAGGCGCTGGAGCGCGTCGCGGCCAGCGCCGAGGGCCGGCGGCTGCGCGACTGCCTGTCGGCACTCGACGAGAAGAACCGCCGCGGCATCCTGCTCGCCTTCGTCCACGGCCTGTCGCATGCCCAGGTGGCGGCGCGGCTCGACCTGCCGCTCGGCACGGTGAAGGCCTGGATCAGGCGCGGCCTCCTGCAGCTGCGGGAGTGCCTGACGTGATCCCGACCGACCCGCAGGACCGCGACATCCTGGCCGGCGAATACGTCCTCGGCACGCTCGACGCGCGCGCCGCGGCGGAGGTGAAGGCGGCGCTGCCCGGCGATGCCGCGCTCCGCGCTGCCGTCCGCGAGTGGGAGGCGCGCCTCGCCCCGCTCACGGCGCTGGCCGGGCCGGAGGCGCCGCCGGCCGATCTCTGGGACCGCATCGAGGCGGCGCTGCCCGGCGCGGCCCGCCCTGACCCGGCGCCGAAGCGGCGCGGCTGGCTCGACCCCTGGCGCGGCTGGGCGATCGGCGCCAGCGCCGTGGCGGCCGGGCTCGCGGCCCTGCTGGTGGTGCGCCCGTCGCCCGAGCCGGCGCGGCTGATGACTGTGCTGCTGACCCAGCGCGACCAGCCGGCCTGGGTGGTGGAGGCCGATGCCGCCGGCCGGCTGCACCTCGCCTCCGTCACGCCCCGGCGCCTCGAGGAGGGCCGGGCGATGCAGCTCTGGGGCCTGCCGCCCGGGGCGACGGCGCCGACCTCGCTCGGCCTCATCCCGCCCGAAGGCCGGCTGACCGTCACCACCGGCGGCCTCCGGCCGGAGCCGGGCATGCTGATCGAGATCAGCCTGGAGCCGCCGGGCGGCTCGCCGATCGGGCGGCCGAGCGGGCCGGTGATCTTCATCGGGCGTCTGACGGCGGCGGGGGCGAGCTGACGCTCAATCGGCGTTACGACTCCAGCTTCAGGAGCGCACCTCCCCGACGCTGCCGCTAGCGGGCGCCCGGCGGGCTGCCTGCGCCGCGGGCGGCGAGCCTCCTCTCCGGCGGCCGGCATTGCTGATCCGCGCGGTTGCAATCCCGCGTCGTCCTCATCGCCTTCCCGACCGAGGCCGCTTTTCCATGTTCGACGCCATTACGGCTCGTCCCCAGCGCAACCCGGCGCTGCGCGAGACGGAGCCGGGCCGGCCGTCCCGGCTTCTCTCCGGCCCGGCCGTCCTCCTGGCGATGCTGCTCCTCATGCTGGCGGGCTTTCGCGGCTGAGGGAGTTTTTTCGCGTTTCCGTGATGAGTTACGCTGCATCCAGCTTCCAGCGCATCCCGTAAGGCAGGCAGCGGCACCGTAATGGTCGCCGCGGCCTCACGGAGAGACGCCATGACCCGCACCACCCACTTGATGCTCGCCGCCGGCGCCGCCCTCGCCCTCTCGGCCGCCGGCGCCGAAGCCGCCACCCTCGTCGGCCTCACCGCCGACAACCACCTCGTCCGCATCGACAGCGGGAGCCGCCGCGCCATGGCGCCCGTGCGCGTCACCGGCATCGAGGGCCGGCTGCTCGGCGTCGACGTCCGCCCCGCCGACATGAAGCTCTATGGCCTGACCGATGCCGGCCAGATCGTCACCATCGATGCGATGACCGGCCGCGCGACGCAGGTGAGCCGCCTCTCCGAGCGCTTCGAGAGCGGCGGGCGCGCCACGATCGACTTCAACCCCGTCGCCGACCGCCTGCGCGTGATGGGCTTGAACGGTGTGAATCTCCGCGTCAATGTCGACACCGGCGCGGTGGTGAAGGACGGCCAGCTCCGCTACCAGGCGGGCACGCCCTGGGCCGAGACCATGCCGCGCGTCGTCGCCGGCGCCTATACCAACAGCATGAAGGGCGCGACGGCGACGATGCTCTACACCGTCGACACGCTGTCCCGCACGCTGAACCTGCAGGCGCCGCCCAATGACGGCGTGCAGCAGCCGAAGGGCGAGATCGCGCCGAGCCTGCCCGCCGGCGTCGCCTTCGACATCATGCCGGAGACGGGCGGCGGCAACATGGCCGTGCTGCTCACCGGCAACACGCTGCACCATGTCGACCTGTCGAACGGCAAGCCGACCACGGTCGGCATGGTGAGCGGCCTGCCGCAGGCCGAGCTCATCGACATCGCCATCATGGAGTGACGACGGGCGGGGCGGCGGGCAGCCGCCGCCCCATCCGCTCTAGAAGCCGACCTTGTCGCCGCCTTTCAGCGCCAGGATCTGCCGCGCCTCGGCGGGCGTTGCGATCTCGAGGCTCAACTCCTCCAGGATGCGGCGGATCTTCGCCACCTGCTCGGCATTGCTCTTCGCCTGCACGCCGCGGCCGAGCCAGAGGCTGTCCTCGAGCCCGACGCGGACATTGCCGCCCAGCATCCCGGCCATGGTGGTGAAGGGCATCTGGTTCCGCCCTGCCGCCAGCACCGACCAGACATAGTCCTTGCCAAAGAGCCGGTCCGCCGTCTCCTTCATGAAGAGCAGGTTGCGCGGTTCGGCGCCGATGCCGCCCAGGATGCCGAAGATCGTCTGGGTGAAGAGCGGCGGCTCCACCACGCGGCGGTCGAGCATGTGCGCGAGGTTGTAGAGGTGGCCCACGTCGTAGCACTCGAACTCGAAGCGCGTGCCGTGGCCCTTGCCGAGCCGCTCCACGATCTGCTCGATATCCTGGAAGGTGTTGCGGAAGATGTAGTCCGTCGTGCCTTCGAGGTAGGGCTTCTCCCACTCGTACTTGAATTTCGGCACGCGGGCGGCGCTGCCCGAGATGTTGAAATTCATCGAGCCCATGTTGAGCGAGCACATCTCGGGCTTCGCCTGCAGCGGCGCGGCCAGCCGCTCATCCACCGTCATGCCGAGGCCGCCGCCGGTGGTGATGTTGATCACCGCATCGGTCGACTGCTTGATGACCGGCAGGAACTGCATGAAGACCTTCGGGTCCGGCGTCGGCCGGCCGTCATGCGGGTCGCGGGCATGGAGGTGGATGATCGCCGCCCCCGCCTCCGCCGCCGCGATCGACTGCTCGGCGATCTCCTGCGGGGTGATCGGCAGGTAGTCCGACATGCTCGGCGTGTGGATCGCGCCGGTGACGGCGACGCTGATGATGACCTTCGACATGCGGTCCTCCTCCCGATGGATATCGGGGCACTATCGGCGCGACGCGGCGCGGCGTGAAGGCTTCACGCCCGCCAGCCCCTCGGCGAGACTGGGCGGGATGGGTTGGCTCCAGGACATGCCGCAGGGCGCGGCGCTCGGCTGGCTGCTCGCCGCGGCGCTGGCCGGCGGGCTGGCGCGGGGCTTCTCCGGCTTCGGGGCGGCGCTGATCTTCGTCCCCCTTGCCTCAGTGGCGCTCGGGCCGCAGCGGGCGGCGCCGCTGATGCTGCTGGCGGAGGCGGTGGCGATCGCCGCCCTCACCCCGGGCGCCTGGCGGCTGGCGGACCGGCCGCAGGTCGGGCTGCTGGCGCTCGGGGCGCTGATGGGCACGCCGCTCGGCGCCGCCATCCTTGTCCAGGCCGATCCCCTCGCGCTGCGCTGGGGCATCGCCCTGGCCATCCTCGGCCTGCTCGGGCTGCTGGTCTCCGGCTGGCGCTTCCGCGGGCGGCCGAGCCCGCAGGCGACCCTCGGCGTCGGGCTGGCGGGCGGGGTGCTCGGCGGCGTCGCCATGGTGAGCGGGCCGCCGGTGATGGCCTATCTCCTTGGCCAGGCCAGGCCGGCACGGCAGGTGCGGGCCTCCTTCGGCCTCTACCTCGCGGCGGGCGGGCTGATCGCAGGCATCGCCTATGCCGCGGCGGGGCTGCTGACCCCGGCGCTGGCGGCACCCTTCCTCGTCACCGCGCCGGTCTATGGCATCGGCATCTGGCTCGGGACGCGGATGTTCGGGCTTGCCAGCGAGCGTGCCTTCCGCCTCGGCTGCTATGCCATGATTGCGCTCGCCGCCCTGCTCGGCCTGCCGGTCTGGGACGGGGTGCTGCGATAGGGAGGCTGCCGGATGAGCCAATATTCACCGAAGGAGTTCCAGCCGCTGCGCTGGCACGAGGCCGGGACCCGCTTCGCCGCCGGCGGCGACTCGCCGCGGGCCTATCTCGAGCGCTGTCTCGAGACCATCGCGGCGCGGGAGCCGGTGGTCCGCGCCTGTGCCGCGCTGAACGAGGCGGGCGCCCGGGCCGCCGCCGATGCCAGCACCGCCCGCTGGCGCGAGGGCCGGCCGCTCTCGCCCATCGACGGCATGCCGGTCGGCATCAAGGACCTGCTCGAGACCCGCGACATGCCGACCGAGATGGGCTGCGCCGGGTATCGCGGCAATTTCCCGAAGCGCGACAACGCCGCCGTCTGGGCGCTGCGCCAGGCGGGCGCCGTGGTGCTCGGCAAGACGGTGACGACGGAGCTCGGCGGCTCCCATCCCGGGCCGACGACCAACCCCTTCGATGCGGCGCGGACGCCAGGCGGCTCCTCCTCCGGCTCGGCGGCGGCGGTCGCGGCGCGGATGGTGCCGGCCGCCATCGGCACCCAGGTCGGCGGCTCCATCATCCGTCCTGCCGCCTATTGCGGCAATGTCGCGCTGAAGCCGACCCAGGGCGCCATCAACCGCGGCGAACGGCAGGCGACCAGCCAGAGCACCCACGGGCCCCATGCCGGCTGCATCGAGGACATGTGGCAGGTGGCGATCGAGATCGCCGCCCGCTGCGGCGGCGACCGCGGCGCGCCCGGGCTGACGGGGCCAATGACCCCGCCCGCCGCCACCCGGCCCGAGCGGCTCATCGTCATGGAGACAGAGGGCTGGGCCGAGCTCGATGCGGCGAGCCGCAATGCCTTCGAGGCCCTGCTGGAGCGGCTGCGCGGCGCCGGCATCACCCTGCTGCGCCGCGCCGACCATCCGCTGATCGAGGCCTTCGAGGTGGGCATCGTCGAGGGGCGGGCGATCTGCGGCGCCATCACCGGCTGGGAGAATCGCTGGACGCAGCGCAACCTCCTCGACCAGGATCCGGAGGCGCTGAGCCCGCGTGCCAAATCCGTCCTGGCCCGCGCCGAGGCGATGACCACGGCGGACTACGAGGCCGCCCTCGCCCGGCGGGAGGAGGCGCAGGCGCGTTTCGCCCGCATCGCGCCCTTCGCCGATGCGGTCATCGCCCTCGCCTGCCCCGGCCCTGCGCCGCTCTGGTCCGGCGACCGGCCGGGCGAGCCGCTGAACCCGCGCCCGACCGGCGACTATGTCTTCAACGCGCCTTCCTCCATGCTCTTCGCGCCGGCCGTCACCATGCCGTTGCTGGCGGTGGGCGGCATGCCGGTCGGGGTGCAGCTGATGGGGCAGATGCACCAGGATGCCCGCATCACCGGCTTCGCCCGCTGGATGCTGGACGCGATCGATCCGGTCGTGGCCTGAACCGCCGACCGTTTCGGGTGTTCCGCTCCTGTCAAACGGGAGCAGGAACGATGCGGTATTACGGAATCATCCTGGCGGGACTGGTCCTGGCAGGGAGCGCGGCGGCGCAGCAGGCGCCCTCGCTGATGTACAGCCAGCCGCTCGCGCCGGCGGCGGTGACCCTGGTGCAGGAGCGGCTGCGCCAGGCCGGGCTCTACAGCGGCCGGCCGGACGGCGTCTGGGGCCCGGACAGCCAGGCGGCGCTGGAGCGCTTCCAGCAGGGCCGCGGCCTGCAGGTCTCCGGCCAGCTGAACCAGGCGACGGCGGCGACCCTCGGCCTCGGCCCCTCGGAGTTGCTGGCCGCAGGCCCGACCGCCGGCCCCGCCCCCGGCACCCCCGCGGCCATGGCGACCGACCCGCTGAGCCCCGGCGCGGTGCGCAACATCCAGATGCGCCTCAAGGCGATGAATTTCTACCGCGGCCCGATCGACGGTGCCTGGGGCGCCGGCACGCAATCAGCCATCGAGCGCTTCCAGCAGGGCCGCGGCCTGCAGGCGACCGGCCAGGTCAACCCGGCGACGGCGGCTGCCCTCGGCCTCGACCCGAACAACCTGGCGGCGCCGGTCCGGTAGGGGTTTCTTCGCCTTTGGCCTGCTAGGTTGCCGTCTTCCGCCTGGATGACGGCAGCCGCATGTCCAGATCGACCGCTGAGGTGAAGAACTGGATGACCATGTTCCGCTGGATCGTGAAGGTCATCCGGGACGACTACGGCATCGAGGAAGCCCAGCTGACGCGGCACGGGGCGCTGGAGACGGAGCTCGGCCTCGGCATCGAGCAGGTTGAGGAGGTGCTCGGCATCATCGGCCAGAGCTTCGCCATCCGCTTCACCGAAGGGGTGCTGGACGAGGTCCTGCGGCTGGAGGAGCTGTGCATGCTGACGAGCTGGCTGAAGGGCTTCTACAGGCAACCCGATTTCATCTCCGACGGGTTCGCGGCGCTCTGCCGCGCCGCGAATCCCACGATGCCATAGGCGCTACGGCGCGGGGCGGACGCCCATGGCGATGGTCCGCTCGTCCATGCGTGGCTCGTGCCGCAGCCCGCGGCGATGGGCCCAGGTGTTGATGTACTGAACGAGCTGGATCATCGGCTCTTCCTGCGCATAGAGCGCCACCGCCTCCCGCCAGACCTCCTCCCGCGCGGCATCGTCCATGGTCGCGGCGCCGCGGGCCAGCAGGGCGTCGAAGCGCGGGTCCGAGTGCCGGGTCATGTTCGAGGGGCCAGTCAGCTTCTGCCGGTCATAGGTCGAGACGATGGCGAGCAGGTAGTTCGACCCCTCGCCGGTCGAGCTGCCCCAGGCGCCGAGCTGCATCGCATGCTCCTGGCGCGAGCGGCGCGGCACGAAGGCGGCGAAGGGCATGGCATCCACCTGGGTCCGCACGCCGATGCGCGTCCACATCTGCGCCACGGCCTGGGCCAGGCGGCTGTCATTCGGCCAGCGGTCGTTCGGCGTCGCCAGCACCAGGCGGAAACCCTCGGGGAAGCCGGCCTCGGCCAGCAGGCGCCGTGCCCCCTCCGGGTCGAAGGCGCGGGGGCGGATCTCGGGGTTGAAGCCGAAGGCGCCGCGCGGCAGCCATTGGGCGGTGGCCTCGGCGGCGCCCTCCATGACCCTCTCCACCAGGGCCTCACGGTTGACCGCCATGGAGAGGGCCCGGCGGATGCGGGCGTCATGGAACGGGTTGACCGGCAGGGGCTGGCCGGCATTGTCCGTCACCAAGGGCGTCGGGCCGGTGCGGGAGTAGTCGGGCGAGAGGAAGACGGTGCGGGTGCTGGGGCTTTCCGTCACCACCAGCTTCGGGTCGCGCCGCAGCCGGTCCAGGTCGCTGGTCGGGATCTGCTCGATCAGGTCGACGTCGCCCGACAGCAGCGCCGCGGTCCGTGCCCCGTCATTGAGCAGGAATCGGATTGCGACCCGCGCCCAGGGCTCACGCTCGCCCCAGTAGGCCTCATGCCGCACCAACTCCACCCGATCGCCCGAGCGGTAGGAGGAGAGGCGGTAGGGCCCGGTGCCGATGGCGGCACGGCCGGTGTTGTAGTCCTCGGTCTGGGCGCCCTCGGCCGCATGGCGCGCGATGATGCTGACCGAGGCGAGGTCGAGCGGCAGCAGCGGGTGCGGCTGGCCGGTATGGATGCGGATGGTGTGCGCGTCCACCACCTCGGTGCGGGCGATGGCGCGCAGGAACCCGCCGAAGCCGCCCGGGCTATTGGGCACGTCGGGGGCGCGGGCGAAGGTGAAGGCGACATCGTCGGCGGTGAAGGGCCGGCCGTCATGCCAGGTCACGCCGCGGCGTAGCCGGAACTCCCAGAGCGTATCGCCGATCGCCCGGTAATCCTCGGCGAGCGAGGCATAGGGCCGCGCCTGCCCGTCCCGCTCCACCAGCCGGTCGAAGACCTGCATCCCGAGGGCGTTGTTCGGGCCGAGATTGTGGTAGTGCGGGTCGATGGTGGTGACCACGGCGGCATAGCCGATGGTCAGGCTCTGGGCCGCCGCGCCCTGCGCCCAGAGGGCGCAGGCCACCAGCGCAAGCAGTCTCTGCATGGGACGCTCCCGGGCTCTTGCCCGGGAGCCTACATCAGGTCTCCCGCTCCACCAGCATCTGCTTGATCTTGCCGATGGCGGCCGCCGGGTTCAGCCCCTTCGGGCAGGTCCGGGCGCAGTTCATGATGGTGTGGCAGCGGTAGAGCCGGAACGGGTCCTGCAGGTTGTCGAGCCGCTCGCCCGTCGCCTCGTCGCGGCTGTCGGCGATCCAGCGATAGGCCTGCAGCAGCACCGCCGGGCCGAGATACCGGTCCCCATTCCACCAGTAGGAGGGGCAGGCGGTCGAGCAGCAGAAGCACAGGATGCACTCCCACAGCCCGTCGAGCTTCGCGCGCTCGTCCTTGCTCTGCCGGCGCTCGGCATCCGGCGGCGGCGGGGTCTCGGACTTCAGCCAGGGCTCCACGCTGCGGAGCTGCGCGTAGAGCTGGGAAAGGTCCGGGACCAGGTCCTTCACCACCGGCAGATGCGGCAGCGGGTAGATCTTCACATCGCCCGTGCTGTCATCGATCGGCTTGAGGCAGGCGAGGGTGTTCAGCCCGTCGATGTTCATCGAGCAGGAGCCGCAGATGCCCTCCCGGCAGGAGCGCCGGAAGGTCAGCGTGGTGTCGACCTCGTTCTTGATCTTGAACAGCGCGTCGAGGACCATCGGCCCGCACTTGTCGCGGTCGATCTCGTAGGTGTCGGTGCGCGGGTTCTCGCCGCTGTCCGGATCCCAGCGGTAGATCTTGAAGGCCTTGACGTTCTTCGCATCCGCCGGGGCCTTGTAGGTCTTGCCGGGCTGGATGGTCGAATTCTTGGGCAGCGTGAAAGTAGCCATAACGGGGGTCGGTCCTTCAGTACACGCGTGCCTTGGGGGGGAAGACCTGGACCTCATTCGTCAGGGTCCGCATCTTCACGTCGCGGTAGTCGAGCGTGACGTCGCCCTTCTCGCTCACCCAGGCCAGGGTGTGTTTCATCCAGTTGGCGTCGTCGCGCTCGGGATGGTCCTCATGCGCATGGGCGCCGCGGCTCTCCTTCCGCGCCTCGGCACTGACGACGGTGGTGACGGCATTGCCGATCAGGTTGTCGAGCTCCAGCGCCTCGACGAGGTCGCTGTTCCAGATCAGGCTGCGGTCGGCGATGCGGATGTCGCCATAGCCGGCCTGCACCGTCTTCATCTTCGCAACGCCCTCGGCGAGCAGCTCACCGGTGCGGAAGACGGCCGCATGGGTCTGCATGGTCTTCTGCATGTTGCCGCGCAGCTCGGCGACCGGGGTGCTGCCCTTGGCGTTGCGGACGCGGTCGAAGCGGTCGAGCGCCCGCTCGCCGGCGCCCGGGGGCAGCGGCGGCTGGGAGGCACCCGGCTTGATCGTCTCCGCCGCCCGGTGCGCCGCGGCGCGGCCGAAGACGACGAGGTCGAGCAGCGAGTTGGTGCCGAGCCGGTTGGCGCCGTGGACGGAGACGCAGGCCGCCTCGCCCACCGCCATCAGGCCGGGGACGGTGCGATCCTGGTCCTGCGCGGTCGGGTGCAGCACCTCGGTGTGGATGTTGGTCGGGATGCCGCCCATGTTGTAATGGACGGTGGGCAGCATCGGGATCGGCTCCTTGGTCACGTCCACGCCGGCGAAAATCTTCGCCGTCTCGGAGATGCCCGGCAGCCGCTCATGCAGCAGGTCGGCGCCGAGATGCTCGAGATGCAGGTGGATGTGGTCCTTCTGCGGCCCGACGCCGCGGCCCTCGCGGATCTCCATCGACATGGCGCGGGAGACGACGTCGCGCGAGGCGAGGTCCTTCGCCGTCGGCGCATAGCGCTCCATGAAGCGCTCGCCCTCGGAATTGGTCAGGTAGCCGCCCTCGCCGCGCGCACCCTCGGTGACGAGGCAGCCGGAGCCGTAGATGCCGGTGGGATGGAACTGGACGAATTCCTGGTCCTGCAGCGGCAGGCCGGCGCGCAGCACCATGCCGCCGCCGTCGCCCGTGCAGGTATGGGCGGAGGTGCAGGAGAAGTAGGCCCGGCCATAGCCGCCCGTCGCCAGCACCGTCGTCTGGGCGCGGAAGCGATGGATCGAGCCGTCCTCGAGGCACCAGGCGGTGACGCCGCGGCAGGCGCCCTCGTCATCCATGATGAGGTCGAGGGCGATGTACTCGACGAAGAATTCGCAATTGTGCTTCAGCGACTGCTGATAGAGCGTGTGCAGGATGGCATGGCCGGTGCGGTCGGCCGCGGCGCAGGCGCGCATCGCCGGGGTCTTGCCGTAATTCTGCATGTGGCCGCCGAAGGGCCGCTGGTAGATGCGGCCGTCCTCGGTGCGGGAGAACGGCACGCCGTAATGCTCCAGCTCGATGATGGCCGGGATCGCCTCGCGGCACATGTACTCGATGGCATCCTGGTCGCCGAGCCAGTCCGACCCCTTCACGGTGTCGTACATGTGCCAGCGCCAGTCATCCTCGCCCATGTTGCCGAGCGCGGCGCCGACGCCGCCTTGCGCGGCGACCGTGTGGCTGCGGGTCGGGAAGACCTTGGTGATGCAAGCCGTCTTCAGTCCCGCCGCGCCCATGCCGAAGGTGGCGCGCAGCCCGGCGCCACCGGCGCCGACCACCACCACGTCATAGGTGTGGTCGACGATGCGGTAGGCACCGCGGGAGGGCCCAATGGGAGCCTTGTTGATCGCATTCATCGCATCGATCCATTCATCTCGTGGGCCGGCCTCAGACCGCGATCCGGAGGACCGCGAGCGCCGAAGCCAGGGCCGCCAGTACACAGATGGCCTTGATCGCCAGAATGCCACCTATCTTCAGCCATTCCTGATTGGCGTAATCCTCGATGATCACCTGGATACCCGAGGCGGTGTGCTGGAAGCTGATGCCGATGGTGACGAGCAGCAGCAGGGCATTCCAGGGCCTGCCGATCCAGGCGACCGTCTCCGCATGGGAGGCGCCGGCGAGCGAGGCGGCCGAGAGGGCGAACCAGATGGTCAGCGGCAGCAGCGCCGCCGAGCTGACGCGCTGCATCCACCAGTGATGCGTGCCGCCCTTGGCGGAGCCGAGCCCGCGCACCCGCCCGAGCGGGGAGCGCATGGTCGTGTTGTCGGCATAGTCATTCGACATGGCGGTGCGCTCCTCAGGCCCAGGCGATGATGGCGATGACCCAGGTCAGCACGGTGGCGACGGCGGTGCCGATCAGCACCCAGCGGCCGGTGCGGTAGGTGTCCTGGATCTGGTAGCCATAGCCCGCATCCCAGGCGAGGTGCCGGACGCCGTTCAGCGTGTGGTACCAGGCCGCCGCCGAGAGGCCGAAGAGGCCGAGCAGGCCGAGCCAGGAGGACATGAACCACTGCACCGAGGCGAAGGCCGAGGGGCCGGAGGCGGCGGCCAGCAGCCACCAGACCATCAGCACGAGGCCCGCCGCCCAGGCCGCGCCGGTGATACGCCCGGCGATCGACAGCAGGCTGGTCAGCTGGAACATGTCGTAGACCTGCAGGTGCGGCGATAGCGGCCGTTTCACCGGCGAGCCATCCGACCGGCGGCCGGCCATGGTCGCCTCGCGCGAATCCTGCATGATGGGCATCGGGTCATCCACTCCGGGGGTGCCAGGCCGCCCGGCGGCGGCGAGGTCGATTGCGGGTTATTATTGTGCCCTGCGGCATAGCGTCAATTCCACGAGACGGATGCGGAATGCATGCCTGCCCATGGTATAGGAATGTTATCCTCTTCCCATGGCCGATTCGCAGCAACCCGACCCCGCCCGGCGTCCGCTCTCCCAGCGGCTGCAGCCACTCGCAGAGTTCCTCTACAAGGCGATCCTCGCCACCTCGGCGATGCTCGCCATCTGGAGAGCCCTGCATTGAGGCAACGCGCCGCCGCTCAACTCGTCGCCTTCAGCCCCGCGACTCCGGCGAGGATGAGGGCGAGGCAGAGGATGCGCGCGGCGCTGGCCGCCTCTCCCTCCACCGCCATGCCCCAGAGCGCGGTGCCCGCCGCGCCGATGCCGACCCAGACGGCATAGACCGTCCCCATCGGCAGCGCCTGCAGGGCGCGGGACATACAGTAGAAGCTGACGCCCATGCTGGCGACCGTTGCTAGGCTCGGCAGCAGGCGCGTGAAACCCTCCGTGTATTTCAGCAAAACCGCCCAGACGATCTCGAACCCGCCGGCGATGCCGAGCCAGATCCAGGCCATCAGCCCGCCTCCACCGGCGCAGAACCGAATTGGGTATGCACGAGGCGCGCATAAAGCCCGCCGGCTGCCATCAGCGCCGCATGGCTGCCCTGCTCCACCGCACGGCCGTTCTCCATCACGACGATCTGGTCGGCGTCGCGCACCGTCGCCAGCCGATGGGCGATAACGAGGGTGGTCCGCCCCTGGCGCAGCCGGGCCAGGGCGGCGGAGACGAAGGCCTCGTTCTCCGCATCCAGGGCGCTGGTCGCCTCGTCGAGCAGCAGCACGCGCGGGTCGCGCAGCAGGGCGCGGGCGAGGGCCACGCGCTGCTTCTGCCCGCCCGAGAGCCGCCCGCCGCCGGACCCGAGCGGCGTCGCATAGCCCTCCGGCAGCGCGGCCAGGAAGTCATGCGCGGCCGCCGCGCGGGCGGCTTCCTCGACCTCGGCCCGGGTCGCGCCCGGCCGCCCGCAGGCAATGTTGACGAAGGCGGTGTCGTCGAAGATCACAGCGTCCTGCCCGACATAGGCGATGGCGTCGCGCAGCGAGCTGAGCGTCACCTGCCGGACATCGGCGCCGTCGATGCGCACGGCGCCGCCCGTCGCATCGTGCAGCCGCGGCACGAGAGCCAGCGCGGTGGACTTGCCAGCGCCGGAGGGCCCGACCAGCGCCACGGTCTGCCCCGGCTCCGCGGTGAAGGAGAGCCCCTCGAGCGCCGGCTCGGCCGTGCCGGCGTAATGAAAGTCGACATCCAGGAATTCGACCCGCCCCCGCCCCGCCGGCAGCGGCTGCGCCCCCGGTGCCTCCACCACGCGCCGCGGCCGGTCCATGACGGCGAAGACACGGCTAAGGCCGGCCAGCCCCTCCTGCAGGGCGGCATTGAGCGAACCGAGGGCGCGGACCGGCCGCGAGGCGATCAGCAACGCCGCGACGAAGCCGGTGAACTCGCCGACCGTTCCCTCGCCCTGCGCCACGCGCCAGCCGACGAAGGCCAGCACGGCAGCGACAGCGATGCCGCCCAGCGCCTCCAGCATCGGGTCGAGGCTGGCCCGGGTACGCGCAATGCCGAGCAGCGCCGCCCGCAGCTCGGCGAAGGTCAGGGCCGCCCGGCCTTCCTCCTGCGCCTCCAGCCGGTAGGCGCGCACCACGCGGGCGGCGCCGAAGCTCTCGGTGAGCTGCGCCGCCGTCTCGCCCATCCGCTCCTGCATCCCGCCGGAGGCGCGGCGGATGCGCTTCCCGAGGCGGAGGATCGGCACCACCGCGATCGGGTACATCACCGCGGCGATCAGCGACATCTGCCAGTCCAGCCAGACCATGGAGGCGACGAGGCCGATGACGGTCAGCACGTCGGCGCCGCCATTGATCGACTTGGTCAACGCCTCGCGGATCGCCGCCGCGTCCACGGTGAAGCGGCTGGCATGCCGCGCCGGCGCATCGGCGGTGACGGCGGCGAGGTCGGCGCGCGTCAGCGCCCGAAACAGGTCGTTCTGCAGCCCCTCGATCACCCGCAGCACCACCGCCTGCACGGCGACCGCCTGGCCATACTGCGCCAGCGCCTTCAGGCAGGTGACGGCGATGATGACGGGCGGGATCATCCAGGCGATGGCGACGTCGCCGGTGGAGAAGCGGTCGAAGCCCTGCTGGATGACGATCGGGTAGAGCGCCGTCAGCCCCGCGAGCAGCAGGGTGCAGAGGATGGCGAGCCCGATGCCCCGCCGGTGCCGGCCGAGATAGTCCCGCGCCAGGCGGGCGATGAGGGCGCGGGAGGACGGGTCGGTGGCGGCCATGCGGCGGGGTTTAGCCCCTGGGCGGCTCGGCGGCCAATTCCTGGAGGCGCGCGAGGCAGGCCTCGCGGCCGGCGGTGCAGCCGCCCTCCATCCACCAGGCCCGCAGCGCCGCCAGCAGCCGTCCGACCCGCGGCCCCGGCACGAGGCCGATCGCCAACGCATCCCGCCCCTGCACCGGGAACACCGGCCGCTCCAGCGCCGCGACCCGCTGGCGCAGCTCCGACCAGCCCTCGCCGCCCTGCTCCATCTCGGCCAGCCAGGCGCGGTCCAGCACGGAGGCGTGATCCCGCGCCGCCAGCAGCCGGCGCAGCGCCGCCTCGTCATCATCGGGCGCAGGGCGAGGCAGGCCAAGCAGGTCGAGCAGCCCCTCCCGCTCTTCGCCCGACAGCCGCAGCCGACCGGCTACCGCCTCGACCGCCGCCGGGGGGAGCAGCGCCGCGATCCGCAGCAGCGGCTCGACCGGCGCAGCGATGGCGACGAGCCGGTCGAGGCGCGAGAGGTCGCCCGCCTCCGGCAGCACCGCCCCGAACACGCCCGTCTCCGCCATCAGCGCCAGCGCGCCACGTGGATCGGGCGCCTGCATCAGCCGCTTGAGTTCCATCCAGACCCGCTCGGCCGAGAGCCGCGCCAGCCCCGGCACCGCCGCGCGGATCGCCGCGACCGCCGCCGCATCCGGCCCGCCCGTCCCGTACCGTGCCTGGAAGCGGAAGAAGCGCAGCGCCCGCAGGTAGTCCTCGCGGAGCCGCGTCGCCGGGTCGCCGACGAAGCGGACGAGGCCCGCCGCCAAATCCGCCTGCCCACCGAAATAGTCCCAGAGCTCCCCGTCCACCGAGAGTGACATGGCATTAATGGTGAAGTCCCGCCGCGCTGCATCCTCGCGCCAGTCGGTGGTCCAGGCGACCTCGGC
The DNA here is from genome assembly GCF_059504005.1 of Belnapia sp. Taxonomy (NCBI): domain Bacteria; kingdom Pseudomonadati; phylum Pseudomonadota; class Alphaproteobacteria; order Acetobacterales; family Roseomonadaceae; genus Belnapia; species Belnapia sp. The sequence goes on from NZ_JCACHU010000056.1 coordinate 87,882, forward strand.
ATGGCGGCCATCGGTCTCGAGGTCGCGGCGGAGGCTGGTCACCTCCACCGGCTCCTTGCCGAGCACGGCAGTGACGGTGCCGTGGGCGAGGCCCGTCTCGAAGACCTTGAGCCCGGCGCCGCGCAGCCGGGCGGCGATCGCCTCCGGCGGCAGCGGCGCCGCGACGTCGACGTCATGCACCGGCCGCCCGGCCAGCGCATCCCGCACCGCACCGCCTACCGCCCGTGAGCCCGGCAGCGCCGCCAGCACCGCGGCCGGCGCCCCGCGCCGGAGCAGGTCGGGCGGTGCGATCCGGTCGACGGGCGGGTCCGCGCTCACCGCCGCGGCTCGGCCCGGTGCGGCACCACCTGTCCATCCGGCCCGAGCTGGGCCGGCACATAGACGCTGCCCGGGGCCAGGCTCACCGAGAGCCCGTACCAGACCGCCCCGCCGATCCCGCCGAGAATGGCGAGCGCCAGCAGCCAGACCAGCCCGGACGGCACCGGCCGGCCGGGATTGTACCGGCGCCAGACCAGGAAGCCGGCCAGGGGCGCCAGGAACAGCAGCAACTCGATGATGTAAGGCAAGGACTACCCGCGCAGGACCCGGGCGAGGTTGACCAGGATGGCCGCCGTCGCCCCCCAGATATAGTGTCGCTCATGCGGCCAGACCCAGAATTCGCGCATCCGGCCGCGGAATTCGGCGCGCCGCCGCTCCGGCGCACGCGGGTCGAGCACCACGGAGAGCGGCAGCTCGAAGGCCTCCTCCACCTCGCCCGGCTCGGGCGTCAGGTTCAGCGGCGGCGCCACCAGCCCGACCACCGGCGTGATGCGGAAGCCCGTCCCCGTCGCATGATGCGGCAGCCGCCCGAGCAGCTCCGGCAGGCGGGGATCGAGCCCCACCTCCTCCGCCGCCTCGCGCACCGCGGCCGCTTCCGGCGTCTCGCCCGCCTCGATCCGGCCGCCGGGGAAGCTCACCTGGCCCGCATGGGAGGACATCTTCGCCGCCCGCAGGGTCAGCAGCACGCTCGGCTCGGGGTAGAGCACGATCGGCACCAGCACCGCGGCCCCGATCATGCGCGCCGGCGCCAGCCCCTCGGAGTCATCGGAAGCCGTGACGCCGGCCCGGGCCAGGGCCGCCGGGTCGGCCATGCGCGCCGCGATCTCGGCGGCGGTCATCGCAGCCAGGTCACTCGGCGGCCTGCTCCAGCGCCCGCACCTCGTCGATCGGGAAGAAGACGCCCTCGGACCAGACGCCGATCATCTCGCGGCCGCCCACCATCTCGGTCTGGCCGAGCGCCACCAGCTCGTAGAAGACGGCGCGGTTGATCTTGGCCTCGAGGCCGGGGCGGATGGTGATGTAGGGCCGTGGCTCGCGCGTCTTCGGGCAGAGATGCACCCGGATCGGGTGCTCGGCATTGGCGGTGACGATCTCGTCGAGATTGGTGCGGAAGGTCAAGCACTGCTTCGGCGCACAGCCGTCGCCGCAATCGCAGTGCCGCCACGACATCTCGACCGCCATGAAGGGCGCGTCCTCGACCTCGATCCGGCCGCGCTCGACCGGCGTCTCGAGCCAGTAGCTGCCATCGGCCTCGCGTCGCAGCACGCTGGCGAAGAGGCAGACCAACTCCTTACGGTTGATCGGACTGCCCTGGTAGTACCAGGTGCCGTTGCGGTCGATCCGCATGTGGAAATCCTGAGGCTGGGGCCGTGGCCGCACCGGTTTGCGCGCCGGGGCCTGCGTCGCGGCCCGGCCGATCACTTCGTCCTGCACGCCGCATTCTCCATTCACCGCTTTGTCGCTGCCCTGCGAAGCCATAGGCTACTGCCGCTCCCTGTCCCGTGACGCGATCTGTCCCCGGGGCGCCTCAAATTGGAAGCGCTGGGGGTCATATAGGGATCGAGCCCGGGATGGTTGAAGTGGCGGATACAGGATTGGGTAACTCTTCGGCGGATGCCGCAACATTGGTCGCCGAGGTCGAGGCACTCGGTGACCGGCTGCGCCAGGTCCGCGAGTCCATCGGCCGGGTGATCTTCGGCCAGCAGGCGGTGGTCGACCACACGCTGATCACCCTGCTCTCCGGCGGCCATGCGCTGCTGGTCGGCCTGCCCGGCCTCGGCAAGACGAAGCTCGTCGAGACGCTGGGTGCCGTGCTCGGGCTGGATGCCAAGCGGGTGCAGTTCACCCCCGACCTCATGCCGGCCGACATCATCGGCTCCGAGGTGCTGGAGGAGAGCGAGGCCGGCCGCCGCGCCTTCCGCTTCCTCCCCGGCCCGGTCTTCTGCCAGCTGCTGATGGCGGACGAGATCAACCGCGCCAGCCCGCGCACCCAGTCCGCCCTGCTCCAGGCCATGCAGGAGCAGCGCGTCGCCGTCGCCGGCGTCGTCCACCCCCTGCCCGCCCCCTTCCATGTGCTGGCGACGCAGAACCCGATCGAGCAGGAGGGCACCTACCCGCTGCCCGAGGCGCAGCTCGACCGCTTCCTGCTCGAGGTCGAGATCGGCTACCCCGACGAGGCCGCCGAGCGCGCCATGCTGCTGGCGACGACCGGCGCACGGGAGGCGAAGCCGCTCCAGGCGCTCAGCGCCGGCGAGCTGATGGCCGCGCAGGCGCTGATCCGCCGCATCCCGGTTGGCGAGAGTGTGCTGGATGCCATCCTCACCCTGGTCCGCACCGCCCGGCCGGAGGGCTCGCCCATCGAGGAGGTTCGCCGCCAGCTCGCCTGGGGCCCCGGCCCGCGCGCCGCCCAGGCGCTGATGCTGGCGACCCGCGCCCGCGCCGTGCTCGACGGCCGCCTCGCCCCCTCGGTCGAGGATGTGCTGGCGCTGGCCGAGCCGGTGCTGCGCCACCGCATGGCCCTCACCTTCTCCGCCCGCGCCGATGGCGTGCAGCTGGCCGATGTCATCGCCCGGCTGAAGGACCGCATCGCCTGAGCGCCCCGGCGAAGACGCTCCAGGCCGAGGCGCTCGGCGCCCGCCTGCCGCCGCTGGTGGTGGCGGCGGACCGCGTCGCCGCCACCGTGCTGCAGGGGGTCCATGGCAGGCGCCGCAGCGGCCAGGGCGATGCCTTCTGGCAGTTCCGCCCCTTCCTTCCCGGCGATTCCGCGACGCGCATCGACTGGCGGCAGAGCGCCCGCTCCGACCGGCTCTTCATCCGCGAGACGGAGTGGGAGGCGGCGCAGACGGTGGCCCTTTGGAGCGACGCCTCCCGCTCCATGGAATGGACCTCCGGCCCCGGCCGCCCCTCGAAACGGGAACGGGCGGACCTGCTGCTCGCCGCCCTCGCCTCCCTCGTGCTCCGCGGCGGGGAGCGGGTGCGGCTGCTCGGCGGCAGCGGGCGCAGCCATGCCGGGCGGGCCGGCCTCACCTCCGTCGTCGAGACCGTCTCCGCCATCGGCAAGTCCCGCTCCCTGCCGCCGACCGATCCCGGCCTGCCGCGCCATGCGCGCTGCGTGCTGATCGGCGACTTCCTCGCCCCGCTCGAGGAGATCCATGCGGCGGTCGCGGAGCTCGCCGCGCGGCCGGTGCGGGGGCACATCCTGCAGGTGCTCGATCCTGAGGAAGAGACGCTCGGCGAAAGCAACCGAAGCTATAGCGGCCGCGTCCTGTTCGAATGGTCGGGCGATGCCTCGGTTCTGGTGCCGCGGGTGGAGACGGTGCGCAGCCTCTATGCGGAGCGCCTGCGGCAGCACCGCGCCGGCCTCGCCGCCATCGCCGCGGCGGCGGGCTGGACCTTCATCACCCACCGCACCGACCAACCCCCGGCACAGGCCTTGCTGGCGCTCTGGCAGGCCCTCGCGCCAGACTGAATGCATACCATTTGGGTGGAGTGACGCCGTGCCACCTTACCTGAGGGCCCGATGCTGAGCCTGGGCCCCATCGCCTTCGCCGCCCCCTGGCTGCTGCTGGCGCTGCCGGCGCTGCCGCTGCTGTGGTGGCTGCTGCGGGTGACGCCGCCGGCGCCGCGACGCATCGCCTTCCCCGCCCTGCGCCTGCTGCGCGATCTGCCCGTCGCCGAGGAAACGCCCTCCCGCACCCCCTGGTGGCTGCTGCTGCTGCGCATCGCCGCCGCCGCCCTCCTGATCCTCGGCCTGGCGCGGCCGGTGCTGGGGCCGGGCACGGGCACTGCCGGCGAGGGCACGCTGCTGCTCGTCATCGATGATGGCTGGGCCTCGGCCGAGGACTGGCCGGCGCGCATGGCCGCCGCCGGGGGCGCGCTGGACCGCGCCGGGCGCGAGGGCCGCCGCGCCGCCCTGCTCGCCACCGCCCCGGCGGAGACCGCCGACCCGCCCCGCGTCCTCGGCCCAATGCCGGCCGAGGACCTCCGCACCCGCCTCGCCGCCCTCCGCCCCAAGCCCTGGGCACCGGATGCGGCGTCCGCGCTTGCCGCCTTCCGGTCCTGGCGCGCCGCCAATCCCGGCCCGGTCTCCAGCCTCCTCGTCAGCGACGGGGTGGAGCATGCCTCCTCGACCCTCGCCGAGGCGCTCGCGGCCGCCGGTCCGCTCGCCGTGGCGCGGGCCGAGGCGGCGTCCGTCCACCTGCTCCTGCCGCCCCAGGCCGAGGCGGACCGGCTGCGCCTCCGCCTCCAGCAGCTTCCCCTGCCCACGGCGAGCGAGGCGGTGATCCTCGCCCGCACCGGGGATGGCCGCGCGCTCGGCCGCGCCGTGGTCGCCGTCCCGGCCGGCGCCACGGAGGGCGAGGCGGCGCTCGAGCTGCCGGTCGAGATCCGCAACCAGGTCGTGCGCCTGGAGATCGAGAACAGCGCCGGCCCGGGCGCCGTCACCCTGCTGGACGAGCGCTTCCGCCGCCGCCCCGTCGGCCTGCTGCCGAGCGTGGAGGAAAGCGCCGACGCCCCGCTGATCGGCGACCTCTTCTACCTGGACCGGGCGCTCGGCCCCTATGCCGAGCTGCGCCGCGGCCCGCTCGACCGGCTGCTGTCCCGCCCCATCGCCGTGCTGGCGCTGGCCGACCGCCCCGTCGCCGACGGGCCGGAGCGCGAGGCGCTGACCCGCTGGGTGGAGCGCGGCGGCACGCTGATCCGCTTCGCCGGCCCGCGCCTCGCCGAGCATCCGGACAGCCTCCTGCCGGTGCTGCTGCGGGCGGAGCGGCAGCTCGGCGGCTCGCTCTCCTGGGAGCAGCCGCAACGCCTGGCCCCCTTCCCCGAGGGCTCGCCCTTCGCCGGCCTGCCCATCTCCCCCGAGGTGACGGTGGAGCGGCAGGTCCTCGCCGAACCCTCGCCCCGCCTGTCGGAGCGGAGCTGGGCGCGGCTGACCGACGGCACGCCGCTCGTCACCGCCGAGGCGCGCGGCGCGGGGCGGATTGTGCTCTTCCACGTCACCGCCAATGCGGAATGGTCGAACCTGCCGCTCTCCGGCCTCTTCGTGCAGATGCTGCGGCGGATCGTGGCCCTCTCGGCCGGCATCCAGGGCGCCGAGGGCGAGGCGCCGCTTGCCCCGATCGAGACGTTGGACGGCTTCGGCCGGCTCGGGCCCGCGCCGCCGGCGGCCGCCGCCATCCCCGCCGCGCAGATCGAGGCGACGGTGCCTTCGCCGCGCAACCCGCCGGGCTGGTACGGCACGCCGGGGCAGGACCCATCCTCCATCGCCTATCGCCGGGCGCTCAACCTCGGCGGCTCCATCCCCGCGCTCCGCGCGGCGCCGCCGCCGCCGGCGGGCGCCGCGCTGCTCGGCATCGGCGGCGTGCCGGCGGAGCGCGATCTCGGCCCCTGGCTGCTGGCCGCCGCGATGCTGCTGCTCGCCGCCGACCTCCTGATCGGCCTCCGCCTGCGCGGGCTGCTGCGGCCGGGCTTCGCGCTGCTGGCCGCCCTCGCGCTCGCCCAACCGGCCGCGGCGCAGACCACCGAGCTGGCGCTGGCCACACGCCTCGCCTTCGTCGCCACCGGCGATGCGACGCTCGACGACGTGCAGCGCATGGGCCTCCTCGGCCTGTCCGACTTCATCAACCGCCGCTCCGCCGCCGCGCTGGCCGATCCGGCGGCGGTGACGCCGGGGACGGACGACCTTTCCTTCTTCCCGCTGCTCTACTGGGTGGTGACCGCCGAGGCGCCGCCGCCCGATGCCGCCGCCGTCGCCGCCCTCAACGAGTTCATGCGCAATGGCGGCATCATCCTCTTCGACACGCGCGACGAGGGCTCGGGCGAGGGCTTCGCCCCCGGAGCGCGGGCGGCGCTGCGGCGGGTGACGCGCGACCTCGCCATCCCGCCCCTCGCCCCGATCGGCGAGGACCATGTGCTGAAGCGGTCCTTCTACCTGCTGCCCGACCTGCCCGGCCGCTTCTCCGGCGGCCAGGTCTGGGTGGCGCGCGACCAGGACCGGGCGAATGACAGCGTCTCGCCCGTCATCATCGGCGGGCATGACTGGGCCAGCGCCTGGGCGATCGACGCGCGCGGGCAGAACCCCTTCGCCACCATCCCCGGCGGCACGCGGCAGCGGACACTGGCCTATCGCTTCGGCATGAACCTCGTGATGTACGCGCTGACCGGCAACTACAAGGGCGACCAGGTGCACGTGCCGGCAATCCTCGAAAGGCTCGGCAACTGATGCAGCAGGCGCTCTCGGGCATCGACTTCGCCCCCGTCCTGCCGGTCTGGCTGATTGCGGCGCTGGCCGTGCTGGCGATGCTGGCGCTGATGCCGGCCATGCTGCGGCGCGCCCGCGGCACGGCGCTGCGTGCCCTCACCTTCACCCTCCTGCTGCTGGCGCTGGCCAACCCACGCCTCGTCGAGGAGACGCGGGAGACGCGGCCGGACATCGCCCTCCTCGTCGTCGACCGCAGCGACAGCGCCCGCATCGGCACCCGTGGGCCGCAGATCGAGGCCGCCCGCGCCGGCATCGAGGCGCGCGCGGCGCGGCTGCCCGATCTCGAGCTCCGCACCGTCGAGGTGCCGGAGGGCGGCAACCAGGGCACCCGCCTCTTCACCGCGACCGAACGCGCGCTCGCCGACATCCCCCGCGCCCGCCTCGCCGGCGTCATCGCGCTCACCGACGGCCAGGTGCATGACGCGCCCGCCACGGTGCCCATCGAGGCGCCCTTCCACGCCCTGCTGCCCGGCCGTCCCGGCGAGACCGACCGGCGCCTCCGCATCGTCGAGGCGCCGGGCTTCGGCATTGTCGGGCGATCGGTGGAGCTGCGCGTCGCCGTCGAGGATCTCGGCGTGCCGAATGCGGCCGGCGCTGCCCGCCTCTCCATCCGCCGCGACGGCGCGCCCGCCCGCGTCGAGAGCGTGCCCATCGGCCGCGAGCACCGCATCGAGGTGCCGATCGAGCGTGGCGGCCCAACCGTGGTCGAGCTCGCCGCCGAGGCGCGGCCGGGCGAGGTCTCGGAACTCAACAACCGCGCCGTCGTCGCCATCACCGGCGTGCGCGACCGGCTGCGCGTCCTCCTCGTCTCCGGCGAGCCGCATGCGGGGGAGCGTACCTGGCGCCGCCTGCTGAAGGCGGATCCGGGCGTCGACCTCGTCCATTTCACCATCCTCCGCCCGCCGGAGAAGGACGACCTGACCCCGCTCAACGAGCTGGCGCTGATCGCCTTCCCGGTGCGCGAGCTGTTCCAGGTGAAGCTGCGGGAGTTCGACCTCGTCGTCTTCGACCGCTTCGCCAATCGCGGCATCCTGCCCCCGGCCTATCTGCGCAACATCGCCGATTACGTCCGCGGCGGCGGCGCGCTGCTGATGTCGGTCGGCCCGGAATTCGCCGGGCCCACCAGCCTCGCCAACACGCCGCTCGGCGGCGTGCTGCCGGCGCGGCCCGCGGCCGGGGCGGGGCAGTCGGCCGTCGCCGATGGTGCCTTCCGCCCGAGCGTCACGGCCGTCGGCGCCCGCCATCCCGTCACCGAGGGCCTAACCGGCGCCAATCCGGACGAGCGGCATGCGGCGAGCTGGGGCCGCTGGTATCGCAGCCTCCGCGTCGACCAGCGCGGCGGCACGGCAGTGATGGATGCGGCCGACGGCGCGCCCCTCATGCTGCTCGACCGTGTCAGCGAGGGCCGTGTTGCGCTGCTGCTCTCCGACCATATCTGGCTCTGGTCGCGCGGCCATGACGGCGGCGGGCCGCAGGCGGAACTCCTCCGCCGCGCCGCGCATTGGCTGATGCGCGAACCCGAGCTCGAGGAGGAAGACCTGACCGCCCGCATCGAAGCCGGCCAGCTGGCGATCCAGCGCCGCAGCCTGGAGGCCGGCCCGCCGCCTGAGGTCACCATCACCGCCCCCGATGGCAGCACCCAGCGCCGCCCGCTCGAGGCCGGAGCCGGCGGCCATGCCGCGGCCCGGCTGCCGGCGGACCAGCCCGGCGTCTGGCAGGTCTCGGACGGCAAGCGCAGCGCCTTCGCCGCCGCGGCCGCCGCCAACCCGGCCGAGGTCGCCGATCTCCGCGCCGACCCTGCCCGCCTCGCCCCGATCCTCGCCGGGACCGGGGGCGCTGCCCGTTGGCTCGGCACGGCGGCGGAGCCGGTCCTGCCGGAGCTGCGCCGCGTCGGCCCCGGGCGCGATGCCCGCGGCGGCGATGCGCAGACGGGCTGGATCGGCCTTCGCCGCAACGGCGACCACACGGTGACGGGCATTGCCGCCATGCCGCTGCTGCCGCCCTGGCTGGCCCTGCCGATGGTGCTCGGCCTCGCCGTCTTCGCCTGGCGGCGGGAGGGTCGCTGATGCGCCGGCTGCTGCCCCTGCTCCTGCTCGCCGGCTGCGCCACCGGCCCGAGCCTTGAGACCCGCCTCGCCGCCACCATCGGCCAGAGCGAGCTGCAGGTCGTCGAGACCTTCGGCGTCCCCAACCGGACCTACGACACCGGAGGCCTCCGCTTCCTGCAGTATGAGGAGCGGCGCCAGGTGCTGCACCAGCTCAACCCCTATTGGGGCTACCCCTATGGCCGCTTCGCGCCCTATTCGCTCGGAGGGCCGGTGCTGCTGACGCGGAGCTGCGACATCACCTTCACGCTGAAGGACAGCCGGGTGCAGTCCTTCACCACCCGCGGCGACGATTGCCGCTGAGGATTGCTGGCGGGGATGGGCGGGATTGGCTAAGGAACTGGTCATGCGCCCGCTCACCCTCATCCCGCCCCTGGCCCTGCTCGCCCTGCTCGGCCTGCCGATCCCGGAGGCGGCCGCCCAGTTCGGCCGCAACGGCCGGGCCGGCGGACTGACCGATGCACCGGCCGAGGCCAGCCGCCCGCCCCCGGCCGCCCTGCCCGGCCTGCAATACCGCCGTGCGCCGGAGCCGATCCCGGCCGACCCCTCGCAGAACCTCGGGCCCAACGCCGCCCTCTTCGATGCCATCAACCGCGGCGACATCGCGGCGGCGCGCGAGGCGGTCGGGCGCGGGGCGGATATCGAGTCGCGCAACGTGCTCGGCCTGTCGCCGATCGATGCGGCGGTCGATCAGGGGCGGAGCGACATCCTGTTCTTCCTGCTCTCGGTGCGCGGCAGCAGCGGCAGCCAGGGCGCCCCGCCGCCGCGCGAGGAGCCGGTGGTGCCGGCCGCCGCGCCGCGCCCGGCGCCGCGCCGGAATGCCGCGCCGCCCACGCCGGCGGCCGAGCGCGAGGTGCCGAACCCGGTGCAGCGCGTCGCCAACCCGCGGCTCTGGGCCGGCGATGGCGGCGCGCCCAACCCGGCGATCGGCTTCCTCGGCTTCGATGCCGGCCGCCCGGCCGGCGCCGCCCCGCCCGAACCCGCCGCGTCCCCGCGCCGCAACAACCGGGGCTGAGGGCTCAGCCGCGCGGCAGGGAGGCCAGCGCGGCCTCGAAGGCCTCCAGCGTCTGCGCCTCGTCGCCTGCGTCATGCGCGGTCGAGAGGTAGTACTTGCTCTCGCCCTTCAGGATGCCGCGCTCGCGCAGCACGGCATTGACGTGCCGCTGCACCGCCGCATCGGCGCGCAGCATGCCGCGATAGTCGCGCGGCGCCTCCTCGGCGAAGACGATGTCGAAGAGCGGCGGCTCGCCGACGGCGCGGCCGGGCACGCCATGGCGGCGCAGCAGCCCCTCCATCTCCGCCATCATCCGCCGGCCCATGGCGAAGACGCCGTCATACGCCCCCGGCCGCCGCAGCACCTCGAGCGTGGCGAGGCCGGCGACCGAGGCGACCGGGTTGCCGGAGAGCGTGCCGACCTGCATGAGGAAGCCGTCGTCGCCCACGATCCCGCGGTCGAAATGCGCCATGATGTCGGCCCGCCCGGCGATGGCCGCGAGCGGGAAGCCGCCGCCGATGATCTTCCCCAGCGTGCAGAGGTCGGGCACGACGCCGTAATAGTCCTGCGCCCCGCCGTAGCAGAAGCGGAAGCCGGTCACGACCTCGTCGAAGATGAGCGGGATGCCGTATTGCGTGGCCAGATCCCGCATCCCCTGCAGGAAGCCCGGCGCCGGCGGGATCAGCCGCTGGAAGGGCTCGAGGATGATGGCGCCGAGCTCGTCATGATGCTCGGCGATCAGGCTTCGCGCCGTCTCCAGGTCGTTGAAGGGCGCGACCAGCACCTCCTCCCGCACGCTGCGAGGGATGCCGGCGGAATCCGGCACGGCCACGGGGAAGTTGGCGAGCTGCTTCGGTGCGAGGCTCATCAGCCCCCAGTCGGACATGCCGTGGTAGCCACCCTCGAATTTCAGGATGCGGTCGCGCCGGCGGAAGGCTCGCGCCGCCCGCAGCGCATACATGTCCGCCTCCGACCCGCTGGAGACGAAGCGCACCTGCTCCGCACAGGGCAGCGCCGCGACCAGCGCCTCGGCGAGGCGTATGCCGGGCTCGCTGGTGGCGAAGAAGGTGGTGCCGCGCGGCAGCTGCGCCTCGACCGCCGCCAGCACCTCCGGATGGCCATGGCCGAGGAACATCGGGCCGGAGCCGAGCAGGTAGTCGACATACTCGCGCCCGGCCACGTCCCGGACGCGCCCGCCCCTGCCCTCGCGCAGGATGACCTCGGGCGCGAAATTGCCGAAGCCGCCCGCCGGCAGCACGCGCCGCGCGGCCTCGGCCAGGCTGTCGCTCGGGGGGATGATGTCCATCGCCATCGGTCCTTCGGCTGGGATGGATCACAGCCTAAAGCATGATCGCCGATGGCCGGAACGGCCGAAGCCGTGAATCAGGCGATGCGACACGAGCCCGGACCGCGGCCCACGGTCGCCGGATCATGGTTCGGGGGCCAGGCTCAGGCAGGCCCAGGCCGGTGCGGGTCGTCGGCCGGCAGGATCGGCTGGATGTAGTCGCGCGACTTCCATTCCGGCGCGACCTGGGTGCCATCCGACCGCGGCAGGTAGACGGAGGGCTCGCCGGCGCCGAGATCGGGAATGTAGCGCGGACAATTGGGAAAGATGTCCGTCACCGCGACGCGCACCAGACGGCGCGCCCCGGGGATGGCTGCCAGCCGCGCCGCATCCTCGACCAGCGCTGCCCGGCCGCGCAGGCGGAGCCGCAGCGAGCGCCCGTCGAAGGCCATGAACAGCATGCCGATCGCCGGGCTGACGGCGATGTTCCCGAGGCTGAGATACATCGAGTTGCCGTCGTAGTCGGGGAACTCGAGCTCGGTGGGCCCGGTGACGCGGACGAAGCCCGGCGGCCCGCCCTTGAAGCTGCAATCCACCGCGCCCTCGGCCGCGGTGGCGAGGAAGAAGAAGGGCGCCGCCTCGATCATCGCGACGTGCTCGGGCAGGAACTGCGCCTGCCGCCGCCGCGCCACCAGCGTGTCCGCCACGCGGCGGCCGTCGAAGCGGTCCTGCAGGGCGCGGTTGCCGGCGTGGAACAGGTGCGACATGGGCCTCTCCCGATCGATCGGGAGAAGCCTAGCCTACCGGCTCAGACGTGGAAGCTCTCCCCGCAGCCGCACCGCCCCTTCTCGTTCGGGTTGGTGAAGGTGAAGCCGGCCGACATCGCCTTCTGCTCGTAGTCCATGGTGGTGCCGATGAGGAACAGACTCGCCTTGCGGTCCACCAGCACGGTCACGTCCTTGTCGGTGACGCGCTCATCCGTCGGCTCCGGCGCATCGACCCAGGAGAGGTCGTAGGAGAGGCCGGAACAGCCCTTGGTCTTCACGCCGATGCGCAGCAGCCGCCCGGCCTCGCCGGCCTCGTAGAGGGCGCGCAGCCGCTCGGCCGCGGCATCGGTGAGCTGCATCAGCGGCGGCAGGGCGCGGCGGGGGCGTTTGGTCTCGATCGTGGTGCTCATGGCGCCGTCCTCAGAACATGTTCATGGCAAGCCGGGCGTCCTCGCTCATCCGGCCCTGGTCCCAGGGCGGATCCCAGACAACCTCGACCTTCACATCGGTCACGCCGGGGACCATGCGGAGGCTCTCCTCCACCTGGCTCGGCAGCTCCTGCGCCGAGGGGCAGGAGGGCGTGGTCAGCGTCATCTCGACCTTGACCTGCCCGTCATCCTCGATCTCGACGGCGTAGATCAGGCCGAGCTCGTAGATGTCGACCGGGATCTCCGGGTCGAAGACCGTCTTCAGCATGGTGATGACGGCATCCTCGCTTACCTTCGGGGCCGGCGGCGGAACCTCGCCATCCGGCGTCCAGGCGCCATGCGTGGCGGTGGCTTCGTCACTCACTCGTCGCCTCCTTGCCGCTGCCGTCGAGGGCGGCGTTCAGCGTATGCCAGGCGAGCGTCGCGCATTTCACGCGGCTCGGGAACTCATGCACGCCGGAGAGAGGCTGCAGCCGCTCCATCTCGTCGGCGAGCGAGGCGCCGCACTCCGCGCAGGTGCCGGTCATGGCGAGGCTGCGGAACTGCTCGCCGAGCGCCTGCGCCTCGGCGGGCTGCTTGCCCTTCACCGTCTCCGTCATCAGCGAGGCGCTGGCCATGGAGATGGCGCAGCCGCGGCCCTGGAAGGCCACGTCCTCGATGGCGCCCTCCGGCGTGAGCTTCAGGAACAGCTCCATCCGGTCGCCGCACATCGGGTTGTCGCCGCGGGCGGTGCGGTCGGCATCCTCCAGCCGGCGGAAGTTCCGCGGCTTCCGCCCGTGGTCGAGGATGACCTCCTGATAGAGGTCGCGGAGGTCGTCGAACATTAGTTTGTCTCCACCGGCCGATTCACGCCTCCGCGGCCTTCGCCGCTGCGCCGATCGGACGTCATGCGAAGAACTCCCTGGCCTTCGTCAAAGCCTCGGCGAGGTAGTCGATCTCGCCATGCGTCGTGTAGAGCCCGAAGGAGGCCCGGCAGGTGCCGCCCTCGAGGCCGAAGCGCGCATGCAGCGGCTCGGCGCAATGCCGCCCCGCCCGCACCGCGATCCCGGCCCGGTCGAGCAGCGTCGCCAGGTCGTGCGGATGCGCATTGTCGAGCGCGAAGGCGAAGACCCCGCCGCGATCCTGCGCCCGGCCGAGCAGGGTCAGCCCCTCGACATCGGAGAGCCGCCGCATCGCATGGTCGACGAGGCTGCGCTCATGCGCCTCGAGCGCCGGCATGCCGATCGCGGAGACATAGTCGATCGCCGCATGCAGCCCGACCGCCTCGACGATGGGCGGCGTGCCCGCCTCGAATTTGGCCGGCGGCTCGGCCCAGGTGCTGCCCTCGAGCGTCACGGAGGCGATCATGTCGCCGCCGCCGAGAAAGGGCGGCATCCGCTCCTGGTGCCCGAGCCGCGCCCAGAGCACGCCGATGCCCGTCGGTCCATAGAGCTTGTGCCCGGTGAAGGCGTAGAAATCCGCCCCCAGCGCCTGCATGTCGACGCGGCGATGCACGGCGGCCTGGCTGCCGTCGAGCAGCACCTTGGCGCCCTTGGCATGCGCCATGGCGACGATCCGCTCGGCCGGCGTCACCGTGCCCAGCACGTTCGACATATGGGTGACGGCGACCAGCCCGACCTTGCCGTCGGCCAGCTTCGCCTCGAGGTCCTCGAGGTCGAGCTCGCCCGCATCGGTCACGCGGCAGATGCGAAGCTCGATGCCGCGGCCCTCGTCCCGCAGCATGTGCCAGGGGACGAGGTTGGCATGGTGCTCCATCTCGGAGACCAGCACCGCCTGCCCCGGCTTCAGCACCCCGCGCCCCCAGCCATGGGCGACAAGGTTGATCGCCGCCGTGCTGTTGGTGGTGAAGATCACCTCGCGCGGATCGGCCGCGTTGATGAAGCGGGCAACGGCGGACCGCGCCGCCTCGTAGTCGGCGGTCGAGGCCTCGCTCAGCCGGTAGGCGCCGCGATGCACATTGGCATAGCGCTCCTCCATGCTGCGGACCATCGCCTCGATCACCTGGCGCGGCTTCTGCGCCGAGGCGCCGCTGTCGAGGAAGACGAGCGGCTTGCCGCGATGCTCTTGCGCCAGGATCGGGAAGTCGGCGCGGATGCGCTCGACATCGTAGCCCGGCTGAAACGGCGCGTTCATGCGGCCTCCTTGCTCCACCAGCCGGCGACGGCGCCTTCCAGCGCGGCCCGGGCGGTCTCGTCGGTGACGCCCTCGATCGCCTCCTGCAGGAAGGCCTCGACCAGCATGCTGCGCGCCCGCGCCTCGGGGATGCCGCGCGCCCGCAGGTAGAAGAGCTGGTCGGCATCCAGGGCGCCGACGGTCGCGCCATGGCTGCACTTCACGTCGTCGGCGTAGATTTCGAGTTGCGGCTTGCTGTCGATCTCCGCCTCGGGGCTCAGCAGCAGCGCTTGGTTCATTTGGTACCCGTCGGTCCGCTGCGCAACCTGATGGACGTGAATCTTGCCCTGGAACACCCCGCGCGACTTGCCCTGCAGCACCGTCTTGTAGGTCTGCCGGCTGGCGCAATCCGGCGCGGCATGGTCGAGCACCGTGGTGGTGTCGGCATGCTGGCCGTCGCGCAGCAGCTGGGCGCCGTTCATGTGGCAGGCGCCGTTCGGCCCGGCGAGGATGGCATGGATCTCGTTCCGCACCAGCCGCCCGCCGGCGTTGAGGGTGAAATTGTCGTAGGTCGCGCCGGTGTCGATCCGGGCATAGACGGTGCCGAGTTGGAAGCCCTTCACCCCCTCGCGCTGGATGCGCGCATGGGTCAGGGTCGCGCCCTCCGCCACCTCGATCTCGAAGACCGGGTTGTGCAGGTAGCGCATGTCCTCCGGCCCGCTCGCCTCCTCGATGATGGTAAGGCTGGCCCCGGCCTCGAGCCGGATCAGGTGCCGCGGATGGAATGCGGCCGGCCGCTCGCTCCGGCTGGCGAGCGAGCGCAGCTCCAGCACCCCGCCGGCGAGGCCGGCCGGCACCGTCACCACCAGCCCGTCCTCGAAGAGCATGGTGTTGAGCGCGACCAGCGGCTCCTCCGCCGGGCGCGCCAGCACCCCGAGCCGCCCCTCGAGCCGGGGCAGCTCCTCCGCCAGGCTGCCGATCGCGAAGCCGGCGCCGTCGAGCTGCGACAGCTCTGCCCGGAACCGCCCATCGACGAAGACCGCCCGCCGCTCGGCATGCGGCGCCGGCAGGCCCTCGTCATCGCCGAGGATGGTGAGCGCCTCGTCGAAGGCGGCATCGACCACGGGGCGCAGGTCGGTGTATTTCCAGGCCTCGACGCGGCGGGTCGGGAAGCCGGCCGCGCGGAACCGCTCCGCCGCCCCCTCGCGCAGCGCCTGCACCCAGGCCAGCCGCTGCCCCGGCAGCCGCGCCCGCAACCCGTCGAAACGGTGCAGGAAGCCCTCGGCGCCGCTATGCACGACGGTGTTCATGCCGCCGCCTGCACCGAGGCGTAGCCCGAGGCCTCGAGCTGCTTCGCAAGCTCCGGCCCGCCGGTCTGCGCGATGCGCCCCTGCATTAGCACATGCACCTTGTCGGGCACGATGTAATCCAGCAGCCGCTGATAGTGGGTGATGACGAGCGCGGAGAAGTCCGGCGCCCGCAGCGCGTTCACCCCATCCGCCACGATCTTCAGCGCATCGATGTCGAGGCCGCTGTCGGTCTCGTCGAGAATGGCGAGGCTCGGGCGGAGAAGGGCCATCTGCAGCACCTCGTTCCGCTTCTTCTCGCCGCCGGAGAAGCCGACATTGACGCCACGCTTCAGCATGTCCTCCGACATCTGCAGCTCCTTCAGTCGCGCCCGGGCCAGCTTCAGGAACTGCATCGCGTCCAGCTCCGCCTCGCCCTTGCCGCGGCGGATGGCGTTGAGCGCAACACGAAGGAAATTCGCGTTGCCGACGCCCGGCAGCTCCACCGGATACTGGAAGGCGAGGAAGACGCCCGCCGCCGCCCGCTCCTCCGGCTCCATCGCCAGCAGGTCGACGCCGTTCAGCGTCGCGCTGCCGCCCGTCACCTCATAGCCCTCGCGCCCGGCGAGGACGTAAGAGAGGGTCGACTTGCCCGAGCCGTTCGGGCCCATGATGGCATGCACCTCGCCGGCCGGCACTTCGAGGTCGATCCCCTTGAGGATCGGCTTGCCATCGACCTCGGCGGTCAGTCCTTCGATCTTCAACATATCAGCCAACCGAACCTTCCAGGGAAATCTGCAACAGCTTCTGGGCCTCGACGGCGAACTCCATCGGCAGCTCCTTCAGCACCTCGCGGCAGAAGCCGTTGACGATCAGCCCGACCGCATCCTCCTCCGACAGGCCGCGCTGGCGGCAGTAGAAGAGCTGGTCCTCCGCGATGCGGCTGGTGGTCGCCTCATGCTCCACCTTGGCCGACATGTTGCGGTTCTCGATGTAGGGCACGGTATGCGCCCCGCACTGGTCGCCGATCAGCAGGCTGTCGCACTGGGTGAAGTTGCGCGCGGCCGAGGCCGTGGGCGCGATCCGCACCAGCCCGCGATAGGTGTTCTGCCCCTTGCCGGCCGAGATGCCCTTGGAGACGATGGTCGATGTCGTGCGCTTGCCGACATGGATCATCTTCGTGCCCGTGTCCGCCTGCTGGTGGTTGTTGGTGATGGCCACCGAGTAGAACTCGCCGACGCTGTCATCGCCAAGCAGCACGCAGGACGGGTACTTCCAGGTGATGGCCGAGCCGGTCTCCACCTGCGTCCAGCTCACCTTGCTGCGCTTGCCGCGGCACTGCGCCCGCTTGGTGACGAAGTTGTAGATACCGCCCCGGCCCTCGGCATCGCCCGGGTACCAGTTCTGCACCGTGCTGTACTTGATGCTGGCGTCATCCAGCGCGACCAGCTCCACCACCGCCGCATGCAGCTGGTTCTCGTCCCGCATAGGCGCCGTGCAGCCCTCGAGATAGGAGACGATCGCGCCCTCGTCGGCGATGATCAGCGTCCGCTCGAACTGGCCGGTGCTCTTGGCATTGATGCGGAAATAGGTGGAGAGCTCCATCGGGCAGCGCACGCCCTTCGGGATGTAGACGAAGCTGCCATCCGTGAAGACCGCGCTGTTCAGCGCCGCGTAAAAGTTGTCGCCCGGCGGCACCACGGTGCCGAGGTAGCGCTGCACCAGCTCCGGATGCTCCTGCACCGCCTCGGAAATGGCGCAGAAGATGATGCCGTCCTTCGCCAGCCGCTCCTTGTAGGAGGTGGCGACCGAGACGCTGTCGAACACCGCATCGACGGCGATGGGCATGCGCCCGCCCTCGGAGGGGCTGTCGCCCGCGCCCTCGACGCCGGCCAGGATCGCCTGCTCCTTCAGCGGGATGCCGAGCTTCGCGTAGGTCTTCAGCAGCTCCGGGTCGACCTCGTCGAGCGACTTCGGCCCGTCCTTCTTCTTCGGCGCCGCGTAGTAGTAGGCGTCCTGGTAGTCGATCGGCGGGTACTTCACCGCCGGCCAGCGCGGCTCCTGCATCCTCTGCCAGGTGGCGAAGGCCTTGAGCCGCCACTCGAGCAGCCACTCGGGCTCATGCTTCTGGGCGGAGATGAAGCGGACGGTATCCTCGTTCAGCCCCTTGGGGGCGAAGTCCATCTCGATCTCGGTCTCGAAGCCCCACTTGTAGGTGCCTTCGGTGACGGACTGGACGGTGTCGAGGGTCTCGGCGACTGCGGGCATATCGGGTTCCTACTCGGCGACGAGCTGGGAAAAGACGGGAACGGAGGCACAGCGGGCGGGGCCCGCCAGGTCGGCGAGGGTGATGTCGGACAGGGCGCGGCGGATCGCGTCATTGACCGGATCCCAGCGGCCGCGGACGGCGCAGATGCCCTGCGCCTCGCACTGCCCCTGCCCGCCATCGACGCAGGCCGTGAGCGCGATCGGGCCGTCGACGGCGACGATCACCTCGGAGAGCGGCACCGCGGCGAGCGGCCGGGTCAGCCGGTAGCCGCCGCGGGCGCCCCGCAGCCCTTCCACCAGCCCCGCCTGGCCCAATATCTTGAGCACCTTGGCGACGGTCGGCTCGGCGATGCCGGTCGCCTGGGCGAGGCCCGGCGCGGTCTGCACCTGCCCATCCGGTAGGGCACCCTCGCGCGCGAGCCGAGCCATGACGACCACGGCATAATCTGTCAGCTTCGAGAGCCTCAACACCACACGTCCCTCATGCGTCCTAAATAGGACCATACGGGTCCTCTTTGAAGCCCCCCTCCCCCAAATCCCAGGGGGCGGCTAGCCTCCGCGGCGCGCCAGAGGGGACGGGACCGATGCCCACCATCACCACCGATGACGGGGTTGAGCTGCATTACGAGGAGGCCGGCCAGGGCACGCCGCTGGTCTTCGTCCATGAATTCGCCGGTGACGCCCGGAGCTGGGAGCCGCAGCTCCGCTTCTTCGCCCGGCGCTACCGCTGCATCGCCTTCAACGCCCGGGGCTACCCGCCCTCCGCCGTCCCGCACGACCCGGCCGCCTATTCCCAGGACCGCGCCACGGACGACATCGCCCAGGTGATCGAGCGGCTCGGCCTCGCTCCGGCCCATGTGGTCGGCCTCTCCATGGGCGCCTTCGCCACCCTCCATCTCGGCCTCCGCTTCCCGCATCTGGCGCGCAGCCTGACCGCCGCCGGCGTCGGCTACGGCGCCGCCCCCGGCAAGCGCGACCAGTTCCGCGCCGAGGTGGACGCGACGGCCGACCGCATCGCCGCCGAGGGCATGTGGAAGATGGCCAGGACCTATGGCCGCGGCCCGACCCGCCTGGTCTTCGAGGAGAAGGACCCCCGCGGCTATGCCGAGTTCATGTCCCAGCTCGCCGAGCACGACACCGACGGCGCCATGCTCACCATGCGCGGCGTCCAGCGCGAGCGGCCGAGCCTCTTCGACCTCGAGGCCGAGTTCCGGCGGATGAAGCTGCCCACCCTCATCGTCTGCGGCGACGAGGACGACCCGACGCTGGAGCCCGGCCTCTTCCTCAAGCGCGCCATCTCGACCAGCGCTCTCATGGTCATGCCCCGCTGCGGCCACACCATGAATATCGAGGACCCGGACGCCTTCAACCGCGGAGTGCTCGACTTCATCACCTGGGTCGATGCCGGCCGCTGGTGGGAGCGCAGCCCGGCGACGCTCGCCGGCGGGATCATTGCGGGCACGGAGAAAGCCTAGTTTTCCCTCGCCCGCTCCCCCTCTTGCGCTAGGCTTCCCTGCAAGGGCGACGCAGTTCGCCGCAGGGAGGCCCGCCATGAACGTCATCACCCGCGCCCCGTCCGACCTGTCGCAGCTCGACCCGAGCGACCCGGCCCTCTACCAGAACGAGGCCTGGGGCCCGCTCTTCGCCCGCCTCCGCCGCGAGGAGCCGGTGCATTTCTGCGCCGAGAGCCGCTTCGGCCCCTATTGGTCCATCACCCGCTACCGCGACATCATGGCGGCCGAGGTGAACCACGCCGCCTTCTCCTCCGAGGCCGGCGGCATTCAGCTGCTCGACCAGCCGAAGGACATGGCGCGGCCGAGCTTCATCCGCATGGACCCGCCGCGGCATGACGAGCAGCGGAAGGTCGTCCAGCCCATCGTCGCCCCCGGCAACCTGGCCAACATGGAAGTCCTGATCCGCGAGCGCACGCAGCGGGTGCTCGACGAGCTGCCGCGCAACGAGCCCTTCGACTGGGTCGAGCGCGTCTCCATTGAGCTGACGACGATGATGCTGGCGACCCTCTTCGATTTCCCCTTCGAGGAGCGGCACAAGCTCACCTATTGGTCGGACGTGGCGATCTGCGACGTGAACGCCCCCGACCCGCTGGTCCCGACGGAGGAGGCCCGCTTCGCCGAGCTGAAGGTGATGGCCGAGACCATGGGCGCCCTGTTCAACGCCCGCCGCGACGGCCCGCCGCGCTTCGACCTTCTCTCCATGCTGGCGCAGGGCCCGGCGACGCGGGAGATGCCGCTGCGCGAGTTCATGGGCAACCTGGCGCTGCTCATCGTCGGCGGCAACGACACCACGCGCAACTCAATGACCGGCGGCCTGCTCGCCCTCCATCAGAACCCGGCCGAGTTCCGGAAGCTCCGCGACAACCCGGCGCTGATCCCCAATATGGTCTCCGAAATCATCCGCTGGGTGACGCCGGTCATCCACATGCGTCGCACCGCGACGCGTGACGTGGAACTCGGCGGCCGCACCATCCGCGCTGGCGACAAGGTCGCCATGTGGTACGTCTCCGGCAACCGCGACGAGGAGGCGATCGAGCAGCCTGACCGCTTCCTCATCGACCGCCCAAGGGCCCGCCAGCACCTCTCCTTCGGCTTCGGCGTGCATCGCTGCGTCGGCAACCGCCTGGCGGAGCTGCAGCTCCGCATCCTCTGGGAGGAGATCCTGGCCCGCTTCCCGGTGATCGAGGTGCTGGGCCCACCGCGGCGGATCTACTCCAACTTCATCCACGGCATCGCGGGCCTGCCGGTGCGGATCCCCGGCTAAATCTTCACCCGGTCGGGCGCCACGCGGCGCAGGGCCTCGGGCCAGATCACCTCGGCCGGCGTCACCTCCCGGCCGAGTCGGTTCATGCCGCGCAGCTGGTCGATCGCCAGCTGGACATTGCCGACGGAATCCGCCGTCAGGTCGAGCGGGTAGCGCACCTTGGTCATCAGCTCCGCCATCAGCCCGCGATCCTGCCGCAGGAAGCGCGCCACCTGCTGCGCCGCCTGGGCCGGGTTGCTTTCGATGAAGGCGGTGGCCTCGAGCAGCGCGCGGAGGAAGCGCGTCGTCGCCTCGCCATTCGCCTCCGCCCAGGCCTTGTTCATATAGATGAAGTTGCGGACGATCTGGATCGGCTCGTTGTTCAGCAAGATCTTCGTGCCGGGGATGGCGCGCAGCGCCCGCGTCGGCCAGGGCTCCCAGACCGCGAAGGCGTCGATATTGCCGCGCTCCAGCGCCGCCACCATCTCCGGCGCCTCGACATTGACGATGGTGTAGTCCGCCGGGTTCAGCTTCAGCTTGTCGACGACGGAGAGCCAGAAGGTTTCGCTGCCCGTGCCGCGGGCGACGCCGACCTTCTTGCCTTTCAGCGCCTCCATGCTGTCGACGCCGCGCGCCAGCACGCTGATCCAGCGCAGCAGCGCCGTGCCCTCGGCCACCACCACCACATTCGGGTCGCGGATATGGGCGGAGACGCCGGCCTGCTCGGCGCCGAAGGCGGCGTTCACCTGGTCGCCGATGAGGAAGGCGACCATGGCGCTGCCGGAGGGCCCGGTATTCACCGTCACATCCAGCCCGCTGCGCTCGAAGAAGCCGCCCTCCCGCCCGACATAGAAGGGCGCGAAGGAGGGATCGACGCCGGTGGCGATCGTCATCTTGATGCTGCCCTGGGCGCGGGCGGGCAGGCCAGCGATCAGCGCGGGCGCGGCGAGCAGGCTGCGGCGGAGCATGGCGGTCCTCACATGGTCGGGTTGAAGCGCCCGGCGAAGGCGCGGATCATCAGCCGGAACAGGCGGTCCGTGGCGAAGCCGAGCAGGCCGAGCGTCACCAGCGCTACGAAGATATCCTCGATCTGCATGAAGAGCCGCGCATCCCACAGCATCTTGCCGAGTCCGTCATTGCTGGCGACCAGTTCCGCCGCGACGATGGTCACGAAGGAATTGGCCATCGCCAGCCGCATGCCGGTCAGGATGTAGGGCACCGTCGCCGGCAGGGCGACGAGCGCGAAGACCTGCAGCCGCGAGGCGCCGAGGCATTGCGCCGCGCGGATCTTGTCCCGCGCCACTGCGCCGACGCCGGCGGCCGTCGCGATGGTGACGACGAAGACGGTGGTATAGGCGATCAGGAAGACCTTGCTTTCCTCCCCGATTCCGAACCAGATCACCGAGACGGTGATCATGGCGACCGCCGGGATGAAGCGGAAGAACTCCGTCCAGGGCTCCAGCAGCAGCCGCGCCCAGCGGAAGCTGCCGATGGCGAGGCCGAGCGGTACGCCAACCAGACTGCCGATCAGGAAGCCGATGAGGATGCGGCGCAGGCTGGCGGTGACGCTTTCCTGCAGCAGCCCGTCCTCGATCAGCTCCCAGCCCCGCGCCAGCACCGGCCCCGGCGGCGGGAACAGCGTGGAGCGGACCAGCAGCGTCGCGGCCAGGTGCCAAACCAGGAAGAGCAATGCGAAGCCGGCGAGGTAGCCGAGGACTGTCGTCGCATGCTCCCGGCTCATGCGGCGTGGATCTCCGCGTGGATCTGCGCATGCACCGCGCGGAAGACCTGCATGAACCCGTCCGAGGTGCGGTCGCGCGGATAGGGCAGGTCGACCGGGATCACCGCCTTCAGCGTCCCCCCAGGCCCGCGCGTCATGACCGCGATGCGTGTGGCGAGGGCCACCGCCTCCTCGATGTCATGGGTGATGAAGAGGATGGTCTTGCGCGTCTCCGTCCAGATGCGCGTGAGCTCGCCTTGCAGCGTCGCGCGGGTCATGGCGTCCAGCGCACCGAAGGGCTCGTCCATCAGCAGGATGCGCGGGTCGGCCGCGAGCGCCCGGGCGATCTGGATGCGCTGCTTCATCCCGCCCGAGAGCTCCGCCGGATGCTTCGCCCCCTGGCCGCTGAGCCCGACCATTCGCAGGAAGTGCTCCGCCCGCTCGCGCCGCTCGCGCTTGGGTGTGCCGCGCAGCCGCAGCCCGAAGGCGATGTTGTCGAGCGCGCTCAGCCAGTCATAGAGGCTGTCATGCCCCTGGAAGACCACGCCGCGCTCGGCGCCCGGGCCGCGCACCGGCTGGCCGTCGAGTAGGATGCGGCCGCTGCTGGGCGCCTCGAAGCCGGCCAGCATGTTCAGCACCGTGGTCTTGCCGCAACCGGAGGTGCCGAGCAGGCAGGTGAACTCGCCCTCCGCGAGGTCGAGGCTGACATCGCGCACCGCCTCCCAGGACCCGGTGCGGCCCGCGAAGCGCTTTCCGACGGATTCCAGCGCGACCAGCGTCACCCGGCATTCCCCCTGTCCGAATCCGGGTATGCAATGGCCTGACCCGCGGGGCAACCCGCTTCACGGCGGCGCCGGACGGGTCTAGAAATAGATAGCCACCTATGGGGAAGGAGCGCCAAATGGGCATGCTGGATGGTAAGGTCGCGGTCGTCACCGGCTCGGGCGGCGGCGTCGGCCGGGAGATCGCACTGCACATGGCGCAGGCGGGGGCCAAGGTGATCATCAACGATATCGGCGCCAGCCTGACCGGCGAGGGCCAGTCCGCTACCCCGGCACAGCAGACCAAGGCGATCATCGAGCAGCGCGGCGGCCAGGCCGAGATCAACACCGACAGCGTCGCCTCCTGGGAGAGCGCGGGCAGGATCGTCCAGTCGGCGCTCGACCATTTCGGCCGCATCGACATCGTCGTGAACAATGCCGGCATCCTGCGCGACCAGATCTTCCACCGCATGACGCCCGAGGAGTGGAACGCCGTCATCGACGTCCATCTCAACGGCTCCTTCTACATGTCGCGCCATGCGGCGACGCATTTCCGCAAGCAGGAGAGCGGCGCCTTCGTCCACATCACCTCGACCTCCGGCCTGATCGGCAACTTCGGCCAGGCGAACTACTCGGCGGCGAAGCTCGGCATCGTGGCGCTGTCGAAATCGATCGCGCTCGACATGAAGCGCTACAACGTGCGCTCCAACTGCCTCGCCCCCTTCGCCTGGAGCCGCATGACCTCCTCCATCCCGGCTGAGACGCCGGAGCAGAGGGCGCGCGTCGAGAAGATCATGCGCATGGGGCCGGAGAAGAACGCGCCGCTCGCCGTCTTCCTCGCCTCCGACGCGGCGAAGGAGGTCAACGGCCAGATCTTCGCCCCGCGCATGAACGAGCTCTTCCTGTTCAGCCAGAACCGCCCGATCCGCAGCATCCATAGCGGCGAGGGCTGGACGCCGGAGAGCCTGGCGGAGCATGCGCTGCCGGCGCTGAAGAGCTTCTTCGTCCCGCTCGAGCGGTCGGGCGAAGTGTTCAGCTGGGATCCGCTGTAACCTCCCCAGGACACCGCTTCGCGGCGTTACGGGGGCCCCGGCAAGGCCGCCTTGATGCGTGAGGCTTCGGCAACCCTTCCGTGGCAAAGCCACGGAAGGGCTCCATCCAGCGACGAGAGAGATGCCGTGACGCCCGAGAGCCTGATCCGCGGTCGCTACGGCCTCACGCCCGAGGCGCCGCTGCCCTTCACGCCGCCTGCCGAAGTCCCGCCGGCGCTGGCCGCCCTGCTCGACCGCCGCGTTACCCGCCGCTACGCCGACCGGCCGGTGCCGGAGGCCCTGCTGCACACGGTCCTCGCCGCCGCGCAATCGGCGCCGAGCAAGTCGGACCTGCAGCAATACTCGGTCATCCTCATCCGGACACCGCAGAAAATCGCCCGCATCGCCGACTGGATCGGCGGCATGGACTGGATCAAGCAGGCGCCCGTCTTCCTGCTGTTCTGCGGCGATATCCGCCGCGGCCGGCGCGTCGCCGCGCTGCATGGCCGCCGCCACGCCAACGACAATGTCGACACCTTCCTCAATGCCACCGCCGATGCGGCGCTCGCCCTCGGCTTCACGGTGATGGCGTCGGAGGCGGCCGGGCTCGGCACCTGCCCGATCTCCTATGTCCGCAACCATGTCGAGAAGATCGGGCCGATGTGCGGCCTGCCGGAGGGCGTCTTCCCCGTCGCCGGCCTCACCCTCGGCTGGCCCGAGGGCCCGCGCAACTGGCTCTCGCCGCGCCTGCCGCAGTCCCTCGTTGTCCACCACGAGACCTATGACGACAGCGGCCTCGAGGCGGCGCTGCCGGCTTATGACGGCGCCCGACCCCCGGCCAAGCCGCGCTACCCCGAGATCCACGGCCCGAAGCCCGAGGGCTGCGGCTGGAGCGAGAATGCCGCCCGCCAGCTCTCCGTCCCGGAGCGCTTCGGCCTACGCACCTGGCTGAAGCTGCAAGGCCTCGCCCTTGACTGAGGCTCCCACCGCCGACAATCCCGGTGGCGCCGAGGAGGCGAAGCGCGCCGCCCGCTCCGTCACCCCCCGCCATGCCGCGAGCCTCATCCTCTGGCGCGAGGGGCCCAAGGGGGTTGAGGTGCTGATGGGCCTCCGCCACGCCTCGCACCGCTTCATGCCGAATGTGCTGGTCTTCCCCGGCGGCCGGGTAGACCGCGCCGACCACCGCGCCCCGGCCCTCGGCGACCTCCCGCCCTTCACCCGCGCCTGCCTCGAGCGCCAGGCCCCGCCCTCCCTGGCGCGGGCCATCGGCATCGCCGCCGCCCGGGAATTGGAGGAAGAGACCGGCCTCGTCCTCGGCCGGAAGGAGGGGCAGCGCCTGCTGCCCGACCTCGCCGCGCTCGACTATCTCTGCCGCGCGGTGACGCCGCCCAACCGGTTCCGCCGTTTCAACGCCCGCTTCCTCATTGCCCCGGCCGAGGCCGCCCACGGCACCCTCCGCGGCAGCGGCGAGCTGGAGGAGCTGCGCTTCTTCGGCATCGAGGAAGCTTTTCGGCACAAGATCGCCAGCATCACCTCGAAGGTGTTGCGGGAATTCGTCGGCTGGCTCGCCCTCAGCCCGGCCGAGCGCGAGGCGCGGGAACTGGTCTGCTTCCGCGGGATGGACACGCGCCTACCGGAGCGCTGACCAGGCCTCGCCCTCGCGCGCCGCTCGCCCCTCGCCCTCCAGCTTGATGAGGTGGCTGAGCAGGCTCCGTCCCGCCGGCCCGACCAGCCGCGCGTCGAGCGGCCCATAGACCGGCGGCACCAGCTCCGTCGGCGTCGCGCGGCCGACGACCCGGAGCGCCGCCAGCACCTTCGCCTCCCGCTCCTCCCGATGGACCTTGAGCGCGGCGAGGAAGGGCTTCGGCTCGGTGAGCGGCGCGCCATGCCCCGGCAGCAGCAGCCGGTCCTCCCGCGCCATGACGCGGTCGAGGCTCCGCATGTAGTCCGCCATGTCGCCATCCGGCGGGCTGACCACGCTGGTCGACCAGCTCATCACATGGTCGGCGCTGAACAGGATGCCCGTCCCCTCCAGCGCGAAGCAGAGATGGTTGGCGCAATGCCCCGGCGTGTGCAGCGCCCGGAGCCGCCAGCCCTCGCCCTCCAGCACCTCGTCATCGGCCAGCCGCACATCCGGGTGGAAGCCATGGTCGCCCCCCTCCCCGCCCACCTCGGGCGGCGTCACATGCGGGCCGAAGCCATAAGTCATCGCCCCGGTCTGCGCGACCAGCGGCCGCGCGCCTGGCGAGTGGTCCCGATGGGTATGGGTGACGATCACCCGGGTGATGGTCTCCCCCTCCGTCGCCCGCAGGATCGCCGCCAGATGCGCCTCATCCTCCGGCCCGGGATCCATCACGGCGACTGCGCCCTCGCCGATCAGGTAGGTGTTGGTCCCGCGGAAGGTGAAGGCGGAGGGGTTGTTGCAGACCAGCCTCCGCACCCCCGGCGCGATGCGCTCCACCGCGCCATGCGCCAGGCCATCCTGGGTCAGGAAGGGGATGCTCATACCTTACGCTCCTCCGCGACCGGCATCGCCCTGCGGCGCACCAGCTCGCGGTGGAGGATGTACAAGCCGGCCGCGACGATCAACACGCTCCCCACCAGCATCGCCGGCCCCGGCAAGTCCCCGAAGGCTAGGAAGCCGAAGAGCATCGACCAGAGCAATGCCGAGTAGGAGTAGGGCGCCAGCGCCGAGACCTGCGCACTGGCCCAGGCCTCGGTCAGCAGCCATTGCGCCGCGCCGCCGACCAGCCCCATCAGGATGAGCAGCGCCAACTCCAGCGGCGTCGGCGTCACCCAGAAGAAGGGCAGCAGCACGAGGGCGAAGCTGCCCATCAACAGCGACTGCCAGAGGGTGATGGAGGTGGAGCTCTCCGTCGCCGAGAGCTGGCGCACCAGCAGCGTGGTCAGCGCCGAGAACATCCCCTGCGCGACGGCCGTCGCCACGCCCATCACCGGCGCCCCCGCGACGCCGCCGAGCGCTCCTTGCCCCGCCGCGATCACCAGCACGCCGCAGAAGCCCATGGCGACGGCCGACCAGCGATGGATGCCCACCCTCTCGCCGAGGAAGGGGATCGCCAGCATGGTGACGAAGAGCGGCTGGGTGTAGCCGAGCGCCGTCTGCTCCGCGAGCGGCAGCAGGGTGAGGGCGAAGAAGCCGCAGGACTGCGCCGCGATGCCGCTGCCCGCCCGCAGCACATGCCCGCCGAAGCGCCGCGTCCGGAGGCTGCCGAGGCCCGTCCCCGAGCGCATCAGGATCACCATCAGCACCGGCAGGGCGAAGACGCTCCGGAAGACCATCAGCTCGACGACCGGGATGCGCCCGCCCAGCTCCTTCACCAGCACGTTCATGCCGGTGAAGAGCGCATGCGAGGCGAGCATGCAGAGCGCGCCCCGCCGGATGTCGTGGCGAAAGGGCATCAGCCGCGCCCCACCCCGCCTGTCTGGGCCTCGCGTTCCTGCGCCCGCCGCACCCGCTCACGGTGGACGTTGTAGAGCCCCGCCCCGATCACGACGGCCGCCCCGCCGAGCGTGGTCCAGGCCGGCACCTCGCCCCAGATCAGGAAGCCGAGCCCGATCCCCCAAAGCAGCGGCGTGTACTCGAAGGGCGCGATCGCCTGGATCGGCGCGAGGGCGAAGCCGCGGGCGAAGAGCATCTGCGCCACCGCATTGGCGAGGCCGAAGGCGACCAGCGCCGCGATGCCGAAAAGGCTCGGCAGCAGCGGCGGCGGCCCGCCCGCCGGCCAGAGGAAGGGAAAGGGCAGGCCGAGCAGCCCCATCGGCACATGCGCCAGCAGCAGCCAGAAGGCGATGGCGTTGGGCCCGTCCGTCCGCGTCAGGATGCGCGTCCAGATGCGGGTCAGCGCCATCACTGCCGTCGCCGCCAGCAGGATGAGCGATTCGATGCGCCACAGCTCGCCCCCGGGCTGCAGCATGAAGAGGACGCCGCCGAAGCCGACCATGGTGCTGGTCCAGCGCCGCCACCCCACCTTCTCGCCAAGGAGCGGCATGGCCAGCAGCGTCATCAGCAGCGGCGAGGCGCTGGCCACCGCATAGCTGTCGGCCAGCGAGACCCCCGCGGCCCAGCAATAGTACCAGGTGATCGAGACGCAGCAGTGCAGCAGGCTCCGCACCGCGAGCAGCCGCCGGTTGACCGGGATCAGCCCCCGCCCCCGCGCCAGCAGGAAGACCAGCAGCGCCCCGATCAGCCCGCGCCAGACCAGCGCCGCCGCCGGCCCGATCTCCGGCATCACCCATTTCACCGTCGCATCGGCGAGGGAGACCACCCCGTAGCCGAGGGCGACGACGGCGAGGCCCCGCATTGCCTCCTCGCCGGTGGGCGCGGCGCGGAAGCTCGGCGCCAGCGGCAGGGCCGTGGCACGCATCAGCCCGCCCGCCCGGGTTCGGGAGGCAGGGGGCAGCAGACAGGCTCCGGCACGGCGTACTCCTTGCGGCCCCGCGCGGGGCGGCCAATCGGCGGAAGGACAGGCGGCGCCTTACCCTTCAGGGTGATAACCGAAGGTGCATGCTTCGCAAGACAGAACGGGAATGCCGCCACCGTCGCGCCTTGTTTTCGCCGCGCCGAACCGTCAGAAGCGCCGCGTGGAACCCGCCGAATACGACCTGATGGATGCCGCCGAGCAGGGCATGTGGTGGTACCGCGCCCTGCACGCCCATGCGATCGCCGCCCTGCCGGCCGCGCGGATCGGCGGCGCCGGCCTGCTCGATGCCGGCTGCGGCACCGGCGGCTTCCTCGCCCGGCTGCGCGCCGCCCGGCCGGACCTCCCGGCGACGGGCCTCGAATACTTCCCCGCCGCCGCCGCCCGCGCCCGGGCCAAGGCCGGTGTGCCCGTCGCCATCGGCTCGGTGAACGCCATGCCCTTCGAGGCCGGCCGCTTCGGCGCCGTGGCGAGCCTCGACGTGCTCTGCCACGCCGCCGTGGAGCCCGGGCCGGCGCTGGCCGAGATGGCCAGGGTCCTCGCCCCCGGCGGCCTCCTGCTGCTGAACCTGCCCGCCTTCGACTGGCTGCGTTCCGCCCACGACCTCCGCGTGCGGAACAGCCGGCGCTTCACCGCCGCCGGCGCCCGACGCCTGCTGGAGGCCGGCGGCTTCACCGCCATCCGCACCCGCTACTGGAACGCCCTGCTGCTGCCGGTGATGGTCGCGCAGCGCAAGCTCCTGGCCCGCGCGCCCCATCATGGCTCCGATGTTGCCCCGTTTCCGCCTTGGCTGGACCGTAGTCTCCATACGGTGACGGTGCTGGAGCGCCGGCTGATGGGGCTCGGGCTTCCCTTCCCCGCCGGCGGTTCCATCCTTGCCACCGCCATCCGCGCATGAGGTTTCCCCAGATGGGTTTCGAGGACCTGAAGCTTTCCCAGGCATTGGCGGAGCCACCCGGCCCTCCGGTCGGCCTCTCGATCGTCGTCCCGGTCTATCGCGGCGCCGCGACCGTCGGCCGCCTGGTCGAGGCGCTCTCTGCCCTCCGTCCCGAGGGCGGGCTCGAGGTGGTGCTGGTGAATGACGGCAGCCCGGACAATTCCGGCGAGGTCTGCCGGGCGCTGGCGGCGACGGCCACCATCCCGCTCACCTATGTCGAGCACGCCCGCAACTTTGGCGAGCACAACGCGGTCATGACCGGCCTCCGCCATGCCCGCGGCGCCTATGTCATCACCATGGACGACGACCTGCAGAACCCGCCGGAGGAGGTGCTGAAGCTCTACGACCATGCCCGCCTCGGCGGCTGGGACGTGGTCTACACCCGCTATGCCGAGAAGAGGCACGAGGGCTGGCGCAACCTCGGCAGCCGCTTCGCCAATGGCGTCGCCGACATGCTGCTCGACAAGCCGCGCGGCCTCTACCTCTCCTCCTTCCGCTGCATGAGCGCCCTCGTCGTCGCCGAGGTCACCCGCTACAGCGGCCCCTATCCCTATATCGACGGGCTGATCATGCAGGTGACGCAGCGGATCGCGTCCATCGAGGTGATGCATCTCGCCCGCGCCGAGGGCCGCTCCAACTACACCTTGAAGCGCCTCGTCCTGCTCTGGCTGAACCTTGCCACCAACTTCTCCATCCTGCCGCTCCGCCTCGCCATCCTGGCCGGCGTGGCGATGGGCATCCTCGGCCTGCTCGGCGCCGTCGCCGTGGTGGTGGAGGCGCTGACGGGCAGCGGCACGCCCTCCGGCTGGGCCTCCTCCATGACGACGACGCTGCTGCTCGCCGGCGTGCAGTTCCTCATCCTCGGCGTGATGGGCGAGTATGTCGGCCGCGCCTTCCTCTCGGCCAACGGCAAGCCGCAGGGCGTGGTGCGGGAGGTGCTGCCGGCCCGCCTCCCGGTGGACCGCGCCCAGTGAGCGCCCAGCGATGAGCGCCTACTGGGGCGCGCTGGCGCTCGCCATCGCGACCTCGCTCGCCGGCCAGGTCATGCTGAAGGCAGGGGCGGTGGCGGGCGGGCATTTCCTCTCCCAGCTCTTCCGGCCGATGACCATCATCGGCCTCGCCACCTATGGCGGCGCGGCGCTGCTCTACATCGTCGCCCTGCGGCGGATCCCGATGAGCGTCGCCCTGCCCTGCACCGCGGCCAGCTACGTCGCGGTCGCCGTCATCGGCCATCTGATGTTCGGCGAGAGCCTCGGCGGGCAGAAGCTGGCGGCGATCGGGCTGATCTGCGGCGGCGTCCTGCTCCTCGCCAGCGCCCCCGGTTGACCGCCCGCCGGGCGCGGGAAACAGTGCGCCGCCCTAACGCCTGAGGAGCCCCGCATGACCGAACTCTGGCGGCTGACCGCCACCGACCTCGCCGCCCGCATCCGCCGGCGCGAGGCCTCGGCCCGCGAGGCGACCGCCGCCGCCCTCGCCCGGCTCGACGCGGTGAACCCTCGCATCAACGCCGTCATCGCCCATGACCCGGCCGAGGCGCTCGCCGCCGCCGATGCCGTCGATGCGGCGCTGGCCCGCGGCGAGGATCCTGGAGCGCTGGCCGGCGTGCCAGTCACGGTGAAGGTGAATGCCGACCAGGCAGGATGGCCCACCACCAACGGCCTTCGCCTCCAGGAGCGGCTGGTTGCCGAGCAGGACAGCCCGGTCGTCGCCAATCTCCGCCGCGCAGGCGCCGTCATCATCGGCCGCACCAACACGCCGGCCTTCTCGCTCCGCTGGTTCACCCGCAACGCGCTGCATGGCGCGACGCGCAACCCGCGCGATGCTTCGCTGACCCCGGGCGGCTCCTCCGGCGGCGCCGCGGCCGCCACTGCCGCAGGAATCGGCGCCATCGGCCATGGCACGGATATCGGCGGCTCCATCCGCTACCCAGCCTATGCCTGCGGCATCCATGGCCTGCGCCCGACCATCGGCCGGATCCCGGCCTGGAATGCCAGCGCGGCGGACCGCTTCATCGGCGGGCAGCTGATGGCCGTCTCCGGCCCGCTCGCCCGCAGCATTGCCGACCTCCGCCTCGGCCTCGCCGCGATGAGCGCCGCCGATGCGCGCGACCCCTGGTGGACGCCCGCCCCGCTCGAAGGCCCGGCCTATCCGCGGCGCGCCGCCCTCTGCATCGCCCCCGAGGGCATGCCGGTCGACCCCGCCATCGCCGGGGCCCTCCGCGACGCCGCCGCCCGGCTGACGGCGGCCGGCTGGCAGGTGGAGGAGGTGGATGCCCTTCCCCCGCTCGGCGAATCCGCCCGCCTGCAGGCGACGCTCTGGCTCGCCGAGATGCGCCGCGGCGGCAATGCGGCCATCGCCCGCGAGGCCGACCCGGATGCGCTGGCCGTCTACGGCTTCATGGAGCGGCTGAGCCCCGCCCCCGACCTCAATGCGTTCCAGGACGCGCTGCAGCGCCGCGTCACCCTGCTGCGCGAATGGCTGCTCTTCCTCGAGCGGTACCCGGTGGCGCTGATGCCCGTCTCCGGCGCCCTGCCCTTCCCCGACCATTCGGATGTGGAGAGCTTCGAGGGCTTCCAGCGAATCCTCGCCGCGCAGCTCCCCCAGGTCGGCCTGCCGCTGCTGAGCCTGCCCGGCCTCGCCGTCAGCACCGGCCTCGCCGGCACGGCGCCGGTCGGCGTCCAGCTCGTCGCCGGGCGCTACCGGGAGGACATCCTGCTCGCCGCTGCCGAGGCGATCGAGGCCGGCGGCACCCCGCCTTCCCCCATCGACCCGGCCTGATGCGGCGGCTCGCTGCCCTCGGCCTGGTCGCGGCGCTGGGCGGTTGCGGCAGCCAGCGCGCCGCCTGCGGCCCGTCGCAGGCGGTGCTGGAAAATGCCTCCTCCCTCGCCGTCGAGCAGCTCTACCTCGCCCCCGCCGCCGGCCAGGCCTGGGGCACCGACCTGCTCGGCCAGGCGCCCGCCCTGCCCGCTTCGGGGCGGATGCCCGTTGCCCTCGACGGTCCCGGCCCCTGGCGCCTGCGCCTGGTCTGGGTGAACGGACGGGCGACCGAGCTTCGCAGCGTCGATGGCTGCACCACCCGGCGCATCACCATACGCGATGATATCCTCATAGCCGGCTAAACCTGAACTTGCAGGCCACCGGCCCGTGCCCCTATCGTCCCGGCCTCCTTCGAGGATCGCCGGCATGCCGGGACGCGCCCTGGCTTTCATCACCCTGGCTCTCGGCCTCGCCGCCTGCGCCCCGGCCCCGCCGGCCCAAACCGCCGCCGAGGCCCCACCGCCCGGCCGCGGCTGCGAGGGCGAGTTGCAGGTCGTCAACGCCTCCTCCCGCACCGTGGACCGGCTCTTCCTCGCCCGGCTCTCGCTGGAGGGCTGGGGCCAGGACCGGCTCGGCCAGGAGGTGCTGCGCCCGGGCCGCAGCGCCCGCTACCGCGCGACGGCCGGCGGCGCGCAGGACCTCCGCGTCATCTGGGCGGATGGCCGCGCCGCCGAGCTGCGCCAGGTCGACCCCTGCGCCACCGGCACCGTCCGGATCGAGGATCGCGGGCTGAAGGCCGGTTAGGGCGAACTCCGGTCGGATGGGATCATCCGATCGGGGTCATTGGTTCGGCCTGACAGCGCGCCCTAGCCCTGACGCAGCCGGATGAGGCGCTCCTCCGCCTCCTCCGGCGCCATGTCGAGCGCCCGCTCCGCCACCTCGCGCCCGAAGCCGGCCCGCGCCAGCGCGCCCAGCGCCTTCAGCCGCGCCTCCCGTTCCGTCGGCGCGCGGGCGAAGGGGCCGATGCGCCGCCGCCGGCATTGCGCGAGCGCCGCATCCAGCTCCTCCTCCGGCAGGACGGCGGCCGCGACCTCCCGCGCCACGCCCTTCCCGGCGAGATGGGCCGCGATCGCCATCCGCGACCGCCCGGCCTTGGCCAGCCGCCGCGCCCGGGCCGCGGCGAAGGCCGCATCGTCCACGGCGCCGAGCGCCACCATCTGCCGCGCAACCTGCGCCGCCAGCGCCCGCGCCCCGGCCGCGGCGGCGATGTCCTGCCCCTCCGCCTCCGCGCGCCGTGCCCAGCGGTCCACGCGCCGCTCCAGCACTCGCCTGAGCCCCATCTCCGTCGCTGCGAAGCGGGCGAGATGGGCGAGCGCCGCCTCGCGCAAGCGCGCCTCGCCCGGCGGCGGGCCGGCGGGGATGGGCTGGCGTTTCGGTCGCTCCTTCGTCATCGCGCGCAATCTGCCACGATCCCCCCGGGGCTGGCGAACCCCCGCCTGGCCGGGCATAGGCAAGGGCGACGCAAGCCGGAGAACGCCCCTATGGCCCGCTACCCGACCAACGGCCTCACCCTCGCCCAAGCCAATGCCATCATCGCCGCCGCCCTGGCCAAGGGGCGGGAGCTCAACCTGCTGCCGCTCACCG
This sequence comes from Belnapia sp., assembly GCF_059504005.1. Classification (NCBI taxonomy): domain Bacteria; kingdom Pseudomonadati; phylum Pseudomonadota; class Alphaproteobacteria; order Acetobacterales; family Roseomonadaceae; genus Belnapia; species Belnapia sp. The sequence continues at coordinate 121,749 of NZ_JCACHU010000056.1, forward strand.
TCGTGGTGCTGGACGCCGGCGGCCAGGTGAAGGCGATGCAGCGCGAGGACGGCGCCTCCCTCCTCCGCCCGGAGATCGCCGAGGGCAAGGCGAAGGGCGCCCTCGCCCTCGGCCTCGGCGGGCGGGAGCTGGCGCGGCGGGCCCAGTCGATGCAGGGCTTCATGAACGCCCTGTCCGACCTCTCGGGCGGCAAGGCCGTCCCCGTCCAGGGCGGCGTCCTCGCCTGCGACGCCTCGGGCCTGATCCTCGGCGCGGTCGGCATCAGCGGCGACGTCTCGGCCCAGGACGAGGTCTGCGCCGCGGCCGGCATCGAGGCGGCGGGCCTCGTCCCCGACACCGGCGACCCGGCCTGAGCCCTTCACAGCCCCGGGTTGTCACCGGCGCGGCTGCGCCCAGGAGGCAACCACGGCTTGCCGCCTGGCGTTCCCCATGCCTCGCCCGGCCCGGACCGGGTCAAGCAACGAAGGTAACGCCGCCCATGCGAACGACCCGCGACTCCCTCCTCGCCATGACCGCCGCCGCCGCGCTGCTCTCCCTCCCGGCCCTGGCCCAGGGACAGGGCCAAGGCCAGCCGCGCGAGGCCGCCGGCGGCCTTCTCGCCCAGGCCAGCCCGCGCGACGGCACGCCCGGCAACCCGCCGAGCACCGCCACCCAGCGCGGCGTCGACGGGGCGACCGGCAACCGCACCCCGGCCGACGGCACGCCCGGCAACCCGCCCGGCACCGCGGCCGGCCGCGCCGTGGACCGCGCCCTCGGCACCAACACCACCGGCACCCAGCCCGAGAGCAACCGCGCCGCCGCGCCGTCCGGCACCGGCGCCACTACGGGCGCCCTCGCCGTCGACAGCAGCGCGCTGCGCAGCGGCCGCCGGGCCAGCAAGGTGATCGGCTCGGCCGTCTACAACGAGAACAACGAGAGCATCGGCGAGATCGACGACATCCTGATCCCGCCCGGCGGCAGCGCGCCGGTGGCGGTGATCTCGGTCGGCGGCTTCCTCGGCATCGGCGCCAAGCTGGTCGCCGTGCCCTATGACCGGCTGAACATGGCCGCCAACAGCAATGGCCGCTGGACGCTGGCCGGCGCCACCAAGGAGAGCCTCGGCAGCCTGCCGACCTTCACCTATGAGAGCCAGCCCGACCGCCGCGGCTGAGCCCCGCACCGGACGAGAAACGCATTTCCCCGGCCGGAGCGGGCGAATTTCATCCCGGACGGTTTGACGCCGCCCGCCGATTGCGGCCAAATCCGCCTCTTCTCCCGGGCAGGCCCGCGATCCGCGCGGGCCGCGCGAGAAGAGGAGCCCATGACCCCGTGATTCCGTCCCTGATGCCCACCTACAACCGCGCCGACCTCGCTTTCGAGCGGGGCGAGGGCGCCTGGCTGTGGACCGGCGACGGGCGACGATTCCTCGATTTCGGCTCCGGCATCGCCACCGCCTCCGTCGGCCATGCGCATCCGCACCTGGTGCAGGCCATCGCCGAGCAGGCGGCGCGGGTGATGCACACCTCGAACCTCTACCGCATCCCGCAGGCGGAGAAGCTCGCCCAGCGGCTGGTCGAGACCTCCTTCGCGGATTCGGTCTTCTTCGCCAATTCCGGCGCCGAGGCGAATGAGGGGATGATCAAGGCCGTCCGGAAGTACCATGCGGAGCAGGGCCATCCGGAGCGCTTCGTCACCATCTGCTTCGAGGGCGCCTTCCACGGCCGCACCCTCGGCACGCTGGCGGCGACCGGCAACGAGAAGTACCTCGCCGGTTTCGGCCCGCCGGTGCAGGGCTTCAGGCATGTGCCCTTCGGCAACATGAACGCGCTGCGCGACGCCATCGACGGATCGACCGCCGCCATCATGGTGGAGCCGATCCAGGGCGAGGGCGGCGTACGCCCGGCCAGCCTGCAATTCCTGCGCGACCTGCGCGCCGCGGCCGACGAGTTCGGCCTGCTGCTCGCGCTCGACGAGGTGCAGACCGGCATGGGCCGCTCCGGCAAGCTCTGGGCCTATCAATGGGCCGGGATCGAGCCGGATGTCATGTCCTCGGCCAAGGGCATCGGCGGCGGCTTCCCGCTCGGCGCCATCCTGGCGAAGGAGCGGGTGGCGCAGTACCTCAAGCCCGGCACCCATGGCAGCACCTATGGCGGCAACCCGCTTGCCTGCGCGGCCGGCAATGCCGTGCTCGACATCATCCTCGCCCCTGGCTTCCTCGACGGCGTCGACCGCGTCGCCCGCCATCTCTGGCGCGGCCTCCTCGAGCTGGCCGACCGCCACCCGGCGGTGGCCGAGGGCGTCCAGGGTGCCGGGCTCCTCGTCGGCCTCAAGCTCCGGCCGGAGGTTTCCAACGGCGAGATGCAGAACGCCGCGGTGGCGGAGGGCCTGCTCACCGTCGCCGCCGGGATGAACGTGCTGCGCCTGGCGCCGCCGCTCATCATCACCGAGGCGGAGGCCGACGAGGCGCTCCGCCTGCTCGACCGGGCCTGCCTCCGCTGCACGCCCTCCCAGGCGCGGGACGCCGCGAAATGAGCGCAGCGCTGAAGCCCATGGCCAGCGGGGGGGAGCATCCCCCCCGCCACTTCCTCGAGCTGATGGATCTCGAGCCGGCGACGCTCCGCCGCATGCTGGACCTCGCCGCGCAGACCAAGCGCGGCCTCGGCGCCAAGCCGCTCGCCGGCAAGACCGTGGCGCTGATCTTCGAGAAGCCCTCGACACGCACCCGCGTCAGCTTCGAGGTCGGCATCCGCCAGCTCGGCGGCGACGTCGTCTACCTCAACGCCCGCGACATGCAGTCCTCCCGCGGCGAGGAGCTGAGCGACACGGCGAAGGTCCTCTCCCGCTACGTGGACGCCATCATGATGCGCACGCATGACGTGAACCGCATCCGCGAGATGGCCTCCCACGCCACCGTGCCGGTCATCAATGGGCTGACCGACATCTCCCACCCCTGCCAGCTCATGGCCGACGTGCTTACCTTCGAGGAGCATCGCGGCCCGATCGCCGGCCAGGTCGTGGCCTGGGTCGGCGACGGCAACAACGTGGCGCAGAGCTTCATCCAGGCCGCCGCCCGCTTCGGCTTCACCCTACGCCTGGCGACGCCCGCCGCACTCCGCCCGCCGCAATGGGTGGTCGACTGGGCCCGCGAGCAGGGCGCCACCATCGAGCTCACCGAGGACCCGGTGGCGGCCGTCCGCGGCGCCCGCTGCGTCGTCACCGATGCCTGGGTCTCGATGAACGACGAGACCGGCGATGACGGCGCCGGCCCCAACCGCCACAACCTGCTCGCCCCCTACCAGGTGACCTCGGCGCTGATGCGCCATGCGGCGCCGGACGCGATCTTCCAGCACTGCCTCCCCGCCCATCGCGGCGAGGAGGTGGCGGCGGAGGTGATCGACGGGCCGCAGAGCGTCGTCTTCGACGAGGCGGAGAACCGGCTGCACGCCCAGAAGGGCGTGCTGCTCTGGGCGCTCGGGGCCGGCTGATCCGCCGGGGCGGGTGGGCGCGGCCCATCCGCGCCCCTATCTATGGGGCCAAAGCACCAAGGTCCGTTCCGTTGTCCGACCCCACCCAACCCTCCGCCACACCCGATTTCCTCCAGCATGACCGGCCGCCGGTGCCGGACATCAGCGTCCCGCGCGGCATCCTGCCCTTCCACCTGGAGCGCAAGCCGGTGCGCGGCCGGCTGGTCCGGCTCGGCCCGCTGGCCGATGCGCTGCTCACCCGGCACGAGAACCACCCCGCCGTCACCCGCCTGGCCGGGGAGGCGCTGGCGCTGACCGCCGGCCTCGCCGCCGCGCTCAAATTCAAGGGCAGCTTCTCGCTCCAGGCCAAGGGCGACGGCCCGGTCTCCATGCTGCTGGCCGACTGCACCGAGGCCGGCGCGCTCCGCGGCTATGCCAAGGCGGACGAGGCGGCGCTGGCCAGGCTCCTGTCGAAGGATCCGGTCGGCGATGCCGCGGCGCTGCTCGGCCGCGGCTACCTCGCCTTCACCTGCGACCAGGGGCCGGAGATGGAGCGCTACCAGGGCATCATCGAGATCCAGGGCCTGACGCTCGCCGCCATGACCGCGCACTACTTCCGCACCTCGGAGCAGCTCCGGGCCTATGTTCGGCTCGCCTGCGACCGCACCGAGGCCGGCTGGCGCGCCTCGGCCCTCATCATCGAGAGGGTCGCCGGCGAGGGCGGCATCGCGCCCGAGCTCGATGCCGAGGCGCAGGAGGAGGCCTGGCGCACCGGCCTGGCGCTCGCCGGCACCCTCACCGATGCCGAGCTGCTGGACGACGCCCTTCCCTCCCACACCCTGCTGCGCCGGCTCTTCCACCTGGAGGGGCTGGCGCTCGACCGGCCGCGGCCGCTCTCCTACGGCTGCCGCTGCTCGCGCTCGCGCCTCGCCGGCGTGCTGGCGCGCTTCGGCCAGGACGACCTCGACCACATGGCGCAGGATGATGGCGCCATCACCATGACCTGCGAGTTCTGCAACCTCGACTTCCGCTTCGACCGCGCGGAAGTCCAGGGCAGCGGTACGGCCGGATGAGCCGTGACCCAAGCGGCGCCGCTTCGGCTGAAAGGTGCCCGATGCCCGACCGGCGCAGCATCCTGCTGCTCCCCCTGCTCGCCGCCGCCTGCGCGGGGCCGCCGGAGCCGGTGCCGCTGCCGCCCGGACCGCTCGGCTACAAGTACCTCTCGCCGCTGCCGCTGAACGTCGCCGCCATCGACATCGTCGAGGAGGCACTGCCCCCGGTGCCCGGCGATGTCGGCGCCCGCCTCTCGCCTTCGGCACCGGAGGCGGTGCGGATCATGGCGCGCGACCGGATGATCGCCGTCGGCACCACCGGCGAGGCGCGCTTCACCGTCAGCCAGGCGCAGGTGATCCAGCGGGCGGATGCGTTGACCTGCCTGCTCGGCTGCCGGCTGGAGATCCTCTCCGGCCTCGGCAGCCGGCTCGGCTTCGCCGAGGCCGCCGTCACCCGCTCGGTCAGCGGGCCGGAAGCCAGGCGCCCGAACGCGCCGGATGCCTTGCTGCGCCGCGCCATGGACGACCTCAACGTGGAGTTCGAGTTCCAGCTCCGCCGGGCGCTCAGGGACTGGATCTCGGTAGCGACGCCCAATGCCGATGGCGGACTGCCCGCCCCCGCCCCGGGCCCGGTCGGCGTCGAGGACCTGCCGCCCGAAGGTGCCGCGCCGCCGCGCGAAACCCTGCCTTAGGGCAAACTCCATCCGATCGGAGTTTGCTTCAAGGGTTGGAGGCGGAACCACCGGCCCCGACGCGCGATGGGGCTGGCATGAAGAGCATCGTCCTGCCCCTCGCCGCGCTCTCCCTCGCCGCCTGCATGGTCCGCGTGCCGGTGAGCGAGCAGCCGCAGCCGCGCGCCGTCTACTCCCAGGCCCCGCCCTATGCGGCGCCGCTGCCGCCGACGGGCTATGCGTCCCAAGCCTCGACCGATTCCTATTGCGCCGAAGCGGCCGGCGAGGCGCAGAGCGCCGCCGCCATCGCCGCGACCACCGGCCGCAGCCGCGATGCCGGCCGGGCCGAGCGCACCGAGCAGTCCGCCCGGAGCGCCTGCCGCTAGGGCAAACTCCGACCGGCTGGACATAGCTGGCCGGAGGTGTTTGCCCGACGAAACAATAAACCGGAGCGGCTTTCGCGAGCCGGTGCGAACGGAAGGCGCCCTAAGGGCCAGGCATCCGTTCCAGCGACCTCCTCCGGCCGCCGACCCCGCCTGGTCGGGGTGCCCTCTACCCCTCGACCGACCCGCGCTGCCCGCCGATCATCGCCAGGAACTCCCTCCGGGTGGAGGCATCGTCGCGGAAGGCGCCGAGCATGCGGCTCGTCACCATGGTGACGCCCGGCTTGTGGATGCCGCGCGTCGTCATGCACTGGTGCGCCGCCTCGACCACCACGGCGACGCCCTTCGGCTTCAGCACGTCGTTGATGCAGTTGGCCACCTGCGCGGTCAGCTTCTCCTGGATCTGCAGCCGCTTGGCATAGACCTCGAGCACCCGCGCCAACTTGCTGATGCCGACCACGCGCCCGGCGGGCAGGTAGGCGATATGCGCCCGGCCGATGATCGGCACCACGTGGTGCTCGCAATGGCTCTCGATGCGGATGTCGCGCAGCACCACCATCTCGTCATAGCCATCCGTCTCCTCGAAGGAGCGGGCGAGCAGCTCCACCGGGTCGACATCGTAGCCGGCGAAGAACTCCTCGTAGGCGCGGACGACGCGGGCCGGGGTGTCGACCAGCCCCTCGCGGTCGGGGTCGTCGCCGGTCCAGCGCAGCAGGGTGCGGACGGCGGCCTCGGCCTCCTCCCGGCTCGGCCGGCCCTCGAAGCTGGCCTTGGTGTCGATGACGTGGTTCGGCGTCTGAATGTTCACGATGCGGATCCCCGAGGCTCACGGGCCGATGACCCAGGCTCGCGGCCGCAGATGGGCCCTGTTCGCGAAGCTGCAATGGTTCGAGGAGGCAAAATCAACTCGGAGGCGCACCGGATGGCGCCCCCGCCGGCGGCGGCTGCCGCGGCGGCGGCGGGGGCAGGCCGAGGGCGGTCGCCCTCAGGTCCCGCAGCAGGCTGGTCGCGCCGCGGCCGAGCTCCACCTTCCGCTGCACCACGATGCCGGAGACGCCCTCCAGCCAGTAGCGCACGGTGAAGCTCTGCTGCGCATTGCCGCCGGTGCCGTTCACCATCCGCTCCAGCACGACCGTGTCGAGCCGCCCGGCCGGCCCGTCCAGCTTCTCGAAGCCGACCACCCGCCAGCGCGTCTCGAAAGGGTACTGGATGCCGCTGCCGGGGTAGGAGACGGTCGCGGTGTAGCTGGCATTCATCCCGGTCTTCGCCGGGAAGAGGCTCTGCATCCCCGCCCGGTGCCCGCGACCCTCGCTGTTGATCTCCTCGACCATGCCCCAGACCAGCCGTACCGTGCCGCCGCCCGCCAGGCGCCCGGTGCAGATGGCGGGGTCGACCGGGTCCGTCCCTGTAAAGGTAAGGCTCCGCCCGTCATCCCAGGTGACGCGGCTTTCCGCCTCCGGGCAGGCGAAGACCCAGTCCTTCTCGGCCTGCGGGGTCGGCGTCTTGCAGCCGAGCAGGGCGAAGGCGATCAACGGCAGGCCTTTGCCGGGACGCAAGCGCATGCGGAGGGTCTTGGCCTCTCGGAATCGCAATGGCACGCCTTAACCATTCCTTCAGCACGCCCAGACAGAATCCCATTCGCCGAGACGATGGAGCGACAAATGGGACATTCTCTCAGAAGGCGATATTCCCGCCCCGCCGCCATCGCCGGGGATGAGCCATGATGCGCCCGGGTTTCGCGGCGAGGTCAAGCGTCGAGCAGGATCCCTGGGACGAGATCTGGGCCGGCTATGACGCCACCCATCGCCGGATGCCGCCGCAGGCCCCTGCCCCGACCCGCGCCCGCGAGCGCAAGGGCCGCATCCTGCCGGCGCTGCTGACGCTCGCCCTGCTGGTCATGGCCGCCTCCGCCTTCGCTGCCCCCCGCCAGGCGGCGCGGGAGCTGGCGGCGGCGCTGCGAGCGGCAGACCGCGCCAGCCTCGCCGCCCTGGTCGACTGGCAGGCCCTGCGCCAGGCAGCCCCACCCCTGGCCGCGCCGGGGCCGGGCTTCCTCGACGGCCTCAGCCGCAGCGTGCAGCAGCACCGGGCGACGCCGGAGGGGCTGGCGGCCCTGGTCCAGGCCCGGGTCGGCCCCGGCTGGGCGGAACCGGCGATCGAGACCACCGGAATCGCCACCGTGCGCCTCGTGCTCGCCTCCGCCAGCCAGCCAGGCCGCGGCATCGCCCTTTCCCTCGCCCTGCAGGCTTGGCTTCCGCCGCGCTGGCGCGTGGTCGCGGTGGATCCCTTCGGTTGACACGCGCCTGCGGCTTGCCCTGGCCGCCCCGCTGGTCTAGCTGCGGCCGTGCTCACCTCCTCCCTCGCGCGCCTCGTCGCGCTTCCCTGGCGGCGGCAACTGGCGGCCGCTTTCGGGCTCGGCCTGGTCTCCGCCCTCGCCCTGCCGCCGGTGCATGCCGTGCCGGTCCTGCTGGTCGCCATCCCCGGCCTGCTGGCCCTCGTCGCCGCCGCGCCGAGCGGCCGGCGCGCCGCCTGGCTCGGCTTCGCCTGGGGCTGGGGGCACGGGCTGGCGGGCATCTACTGGATCACCCACGCCATCCTCACCGATGTCGCGGATTTCTGGTGGCTCGTCCCGGTCGCCGCGCCGGCGGTCGCCATCCCCCTCGCGCTCTTCGTCCTGCCGCCGGTACTGGCGGCGCGCGCCCTGCCGGCGGGCTGGCCGAGGCTGCTCGGCTTCGCCGGCGCCTGGGTCCTGGCGGAGCTCGCCCAGGGCTTCCTCTTCACCGGCTTCCCTTGGAACCTGATGGGCACGGTCTGGGCCTTCGCCGCCCTGCCGATCCAGCCCGCATCGCTGATCGGCGTCCATGGCCTCTCCCTGCTGACGATGCTGCTCGCCGGCCTGCCGCTGCTGCCGGGCTGGCGCCCCTGGGCTGGGGCGATGGCGCTGATGGCCGCCCTGGCCGGCTTCGGCGCCTGGCGGCTGGCCCAGCCGGAGCCCCTGGCCCCTGGGCTGCAACTCCTGCTGGTGCAGGGCAACATCCAGCAGGAGGTAAAGTGGCGTCCCGAGCAGCGCATGCCCAATTTCGAGCGCTACCTGCGGTTGACTGCAGAGGCCGCACGGCACGCGCGACCGGACAGCAGGCTGGCGGTGATCTGGCCCGAAACCTCCAGCCCGTTTCTCCTCGCCCAGGACCCGGAGGCCCAGCGTCTGGCGGCCGGGTCCCTGCCCCCCGGCGCGACGCTGCTGGCAGGCACCGTGCGCGGCGAGTGGGCGCCGGACGGCCAGCTGCAGCGCGTCTTCAACAGCCTCGTCGCCCTCGATTCGGCAGGCCGGGTCGAGGCGGTCTACGACAAGTCCCACCTCGTCCCCTTCGGCGAGTACATGCCGCTCTCCGGCCTGCTGCCGATCCGCCTGGTGACCGGCGGGATGGACTTCACCGCCGGCCCCGGGCCGCAGCGCCTGGCCCCGCCCGGCCTGCCGCCCTTCGGCGCGCTGATCTGCTACGAGGTGATCTTCCCCGCCGCCGTCACCCCCTCGCCGCGGCCGGACTGGCTGGTGAACATCACCAATGACGGCTGGTTCGGCCTCTCCGCCGGCCCCTGGCAGCACCTCGCCGCCGCCCGGCTGCGCGCGGTGGAGGAGGGGCTGCCGCTGGCCCGCGCGGCGCAGACCGGCATCTCGGCCCTCTTCGATTCGCGGGGCCGGCTGCTGGCCATGATCCCGCTCGGCAGCATGGGCACGACCATGGCCACGCTGCCGGGGCCTGCGGCGCCGCCGCCCTTCGCCCGGTTCGGGCTGGCGATTCCCTTTGTCCTGGCCGTGCTGTGCCTTGGCTTCTCGTGGCGTCTGCGGCCCAGGGTTGTATCGCAACCGGCTGCATCGCCGGCGCCGCGAGTGTGATCTTTATTGAGAAATCTCGAAAGTATTGACGCTTCCTGGGGCCGCGCGTAAGAGAGTTGTTAGGGAGTGGTCCCTGCCGTTGCGGCCCGTGCGTCGGCCGCAGCCTTCGGGTGCCCTGCGACCGGCGCCTCGGATTGGGATGAGACAGGAATGCCGAGCGACGAACCCCTGGACCGCATCGCGCGGGAACCCCGCCCCAGCCCGATCGACGTGCATGTCGGCACCCGGGTCCGCCTCCGCCGCACCCTGCTCGGCATGAGCCAGGAGAAGCTGGGCGAGGCGCTCGGCCTGACCTTCCAGCAGGTGCAGAAATACGAGCGCGGCGTCAACCGCATCGGCGCCAGCCGGCTCTTCGACCTGGCCCGCGTGCTCGACGTCCCGATCGGCTTCTTCTTCGACGACATGCCGGATGCCGTCGGCGGCGCCATGAACGGCATCCGCCGTGCCATGGGCTTCGCCGACAGCCAGGACGCCTTCGAGGACGACACGCTCCACCGCCGCGAGACGCTCGAGCTCGTTCGCGCCTACTACCGCATCACCGACCCCTCGGTGCGGAAGCGCGTCTTCGACCTCATCAAGAGCCTCACTCCGGGCGAATAGCCGGCTCTCACTCCTTGCGCAGCTGCGGGTTGTCGAAGACCGGCTCCCGCAGCCGCCGCAGCGCCTGGTCCAGCGCGCCCGCCAGGTCCCGCTTCTGCTCGTCGCCCAGCAGCCGGCCGATCTCCACCTCGCTGCCCCGCTGCCGCAGCACCAGCAGGCTGACGCGACCCGGCCGTTCCTCCAGCCTGAGCCGCGCCCAATAAGGGTCGATCCCGATCTCCTCCTGCCGCCCGCGCCCGTCGGTCCGGTGGATGGTCAGCCGCTCCCCGGTCAGGACCAGCACCTCCGCCGCCCGCGCGCTCCAGCGCCGGTGCATCGCGATCAGCCCGAGCACCAGCACGGCCTCGATCCCGGTGAAGCCGAGGATCGGCCAAGCCCCGAGCGCCAGGAACATCCCCCCCGTCGCCGCCGAGAGCCCGAGCAGCGCTACGCTCAGCACGCGCATCCCGCGCCGCCCCAGGCTGCGGGCCGGGGTGCAGATCGCCTCGAACAGGACGGGCTGGGCTGCGCTCTCGCTGGGGGCTGGCATAACGTCACCGGAGATGGGATCGCCCCCGCATCCTGCCATGGATTGAATCGCCGCCAATGCCCCGCCTTTCCGCCAAGACGCCTCTTCACGGCACCGCCGACAAGCCCCGCCGCGCCCGCCGCATGGCGGCCGCCCAGGCCGGCGAATTCGTCCGGGCGCTGGCCATGCACAACCCGAAGCCGGAGACGGAGCTTCTCTACGCGACGCCCTTCACCCTGCTGGTCGCCGTCGTCCTCTCCGCCCAGACGACGGATGCGGCGGTCAACCGCTGCACCCCGGCCCTCTTCGCCGCCGCCCCCGGCCCGGCCGAGATGGCCGCCCTCGGCCCCGAGGGCGTCGCCCCCTTCATCCGCAGCATCGGCCTCTGGCAGGGCAAGGCGAAGAACGTCGCAGCCCTCTCCCGCCTGCTGATCGAGCGCCATGGCGGAGAGGTCCCCGCCGACCGCGCCGCGCTCGAGGCCCTGCCCGGCGTCGGCCGCAAGACGGCGAATGTCGTCCTCAACGTCGCCTTCGGCGAGGACACCATGGCGGTCGACACCCATATCTTCCGCATTGGCAACCGGACCGGCCTCGCCCCGGGCCGGACTCCGCGCGAGGTGGAGGACGGGCTGGTCAGGCGCTGCCCGCCCGAGCTGCTGCGCGACGCCCACCACTGGCTGATCCTGCATGGCCGCTACGTCTGCAAGGCCCGGCTTCCGGAATGTTGGCGCTGTGCAGCCGCAACGCATTGCAATTACGGCGACAAAGTGGCGGCTCCGGGCTGAACCGTTGCGCATCCGGAGGCGTTCCGGACGGGAACTGCCGGCTCCTTCGCTGCGTTGCAATGCCATAACCGATCCGCTGGCCCCAACCGCGCACGGCGCGGCTTGCCGCCCGGCTCGGCCTCCGCCGGCGGGTTCCCGCCGGTGGTCCCAGGCGAGTGCAACTGAAGGGACCCCTCATGACCGACGCCCTGCCGGGCAGCGCTGCCCCCCGCTTGGCCGCTGCGCGCCCGACCCCGTCCACGCTGCTGCTGTGCCTGTCCCACCTGCGCTGGAACTTCGTCTACCAGCGGCCGCAGCACCTGCTGACACGGGCCGCCCAGGGCTATGACGTGCTCTACCTCGAGGAGCCGGTCTACCATCCCGGCATCACTCCCCGCCTCGACATCCACAGGATGCCCGAGGGCCTGACCATCGCCGTCCCCCTGCTGCCGGAGGGCATCACCGACGCCGCCGCCATCGCCGCCCAGCGCAGCCTGCTGAACGAGCTGCTGGCGCCCGAGGCCGGCCGGCCGATGATCGCCTGGTACTACACGCCGATGGCGCTGGAGTTCAGCGCCCATCTCCGCCCGGACATCACCGTCTACGACTGCATGGACGAGCTCTCCGCCTTCCGCGGCGCCCCGCCCCGGATGCTGGAGCTGGAGCAGGCGCTGCTGAACCGCGCCGACCTGGTCTTCACCGGCGGCCGCAGCCTCTACGAGGCGAAGCGCAACCGCCATGCGCGCGTCTCCTGCTTCCCCTCCTCGATCGACACGGCGCATTTCGCCGCCGCCCGCGCCGGTGCCGCGGAGCCGGCCGAGGTGGCCGGGCTGCCGCGCCCGCGCATCGGCTTCTTCGGCGTGATCGACGAGCGGATGGACCCGGCCCTGGTCGGCGAGCTCGCCGCCCTCCGCCCCGACTGGTCCTTCGTCATGATCGGGCCGGTGATGAAGATCGATCCGGCCGACCTGCCCCGCCTGCCGAACATCCACTGGCTCGGCGGCCGCGGCTACAAGGAGCTGCCGGCTTGTCTCGGCGCCTGGGATGCGGGCTTCATGCCTTTCGCCCGGAACGAGAGCACGCGCTTCATCAGCCCGACCAAGACGCCGGAATTCCTGGCCGCCGGTCTCCCCGTCGTCTCCACGCCGATCACCGACGTGGTGCGCGACTGGGGCCCGAAGCCGGATGGCAGCCCGGGCCTCGTCGAGATCGCGGAGGATGCGGAGGGCTTCGCCCGCGCCCTCGACATGATGCTCACCCGCCCCCGCACCCCCTGGCTGAAGCAGGTGGACCGGCGCCTGGCGCAGATCTCCTGGGACCGCACCTGGGCCGAGATGCGCGGGCTGATGGAGACGGCGATGCGCGCAGCGGACCGCACGGCCCGGACGCGGACGGCGGCGGAGATGGTCAAGCGGGCGGCCGCTGGCGACTAGCCAGGATACGGGGGCGCTGCCCCCGTAGACCCCCGCCGGGGCCAAGGCTTGGCCCCGGACCCTGCCTCTAGTTCAGGCTGAACAGGCGGCCGAGCCCACTCGCCGGGCGCTTGTCCACGCCCAAGGCATCCAGGCAGGCCCAGACGCCGATCGAGGCCGAGTCCAGCACCGGCACGCCGAGCTCCGCCTCCAGCGCCGGGACCAGCCCGAGGCCCGGCAGGTTCGTGCTCCAGATCAGCACCGCCTCCGCCCCAGCCGCCACCTCGCGCGCCGAGGCCGCGATCGCCCCCGGCTCCACCGCGCTCGCCGCCGCATTGTCGCGGATGCCCAAGCCCCGCAGCCCGGCGACCTCCACCGGCAGCCCGGCCGCATGCGCCGCCGCCTCCTCCATCGGCCCCTGCGCCACCATCCCGACCCGCCGCACCCGGAGCCGCGCCAGCACCGTGACCGTCGCCATCGCCGTGGTGATGCCGGGGCAGCCAGCCGCCTCCGCCATCGCCCGCGCCAGCGCCTCGTCCTGCGCGAGGCCGAGCGCCGCCCCCCGCGTCCCGTTCCAGCAGACGACGCCGACGCCCGCATGCCCGAGCAGCCGCGCCGCCTCGCGGAACCCGGCGAGGTCGTAGCCATCCGCCGGCTGCCCCAGCCCTTGCCCCCAATAGGGAATGCGCGCCACGCATCCATCCACCGCCGGTAACAGCGCCAGGATCTCGGCCAGCACCCGCTCCACCATCCGGTTCGAGGAGGGCAGGACGGTGCCGATGGCGGGGCGGCGCATGCGATGGCTCCTTCCGGCGCGCGGGGCTCTGCGCTTAGCTTCCCCGATGAGCACGCCCGGCACCAGCACCGTCCGCCATGCCGTCATGCAGCTGCTCCGCGACTGCGGCATGACGACCGTCTTCGGCAATCCCGGCTCGACCGAGCTGCCCTTCCTCGACCGCTGGCCGAACGACCTGCGCTATATCCTCGGCCTTCAGGAGTCCTCCGTCGTCGCCATGGCGGACGGCTATGCCCGCGCCACCGGCCGCGCCGCCTTCTGCTCGCTGCATTCGGCGGTCGGCGTCGGCCATGCCGCCGGCAGCATCTTCACCGCCTACCGCAACCAGGCGCCGCTGGTGATCACCGCCGGCCAGCAGGCCCGCAGCCTGCTGCCGATGAACCCCTTCCTCGGCGCCACCGAGGCAGCGCAATTCCCGAAGCCCTATGTGAAGTGGTCCGTCGAGCCCGCCCGCGCCGAGGACGTGCCCGCCGCCCTCGCCCATGCCTGGCACATCGCCATGCAGCCGCCCTGCGGCCCGACCTTCGTCTCCATCCCGATGGATGACTGGTCAGCCCCCGCCGAGCCCCTCCCGCCCCGCCGCACCGGCCGCGACGCCGGGCCCGACCCCGAGCTGCTGCGGGAGGCCGCCGCGGCGCTCGCCGCCAGCCGCAACCCCGTCCTCGTCATCGGCCCCGAGGTGGATGCCGCCGGCGCCGGCCCCGCCGCCGTGGCGCTGGCCGAGCGTCTCAACGCCCCCGTCCTGGCGAGCCCCTTCTCCAGCCGCACCAGCTTCCCGGAGGAGCATCCGCTCTTCGCCGGCTTCCTCGCCGCCGCGCCGAACGCCGTCACCGCCGGGCTCGCCGCCCATGACCTCGTCCTGGTCCTCGGCGCCCCCGTCTTCACCTTCCACGTCGCCGGCGGCTACCGCCTGCCGCCCCTGATCCAGATGACGGCGGATGGCGAGGCGATCGCCGCCGCCCCCTCCGGCACCGGCATCCTCGGCAGCCTCCGCCTCGGCCTCCCCGCCCTCGCCGCGCTGCTGCCGGAGAGCCGCCGCCCCGCTCCGCCGCCATGCCCGCGCCCGCCGGCCCCTGCGGCGGCCAGGCCGATCCCCGTCGAATACCTGCTCCACGGCCTCGCTGCGGCGCGCCCCGCGAACTCGATCATCGTCGAGGAAGCCCCCTCCCACCGCCCGGCGATCCAGCAGCACCTGCCGATCCGCGACTGGGGCGGCTTCTACACCATGGCGAGCGGCGGCCTCGGCTATGGCCTGCCGGCCGCGGTCGGCGTCGCCCTCGCCCATCCCGGCCGCCGCGTCGTCGCCGTGATCGGCGACGGCTCGATGATGTACTCCATCCAGGCGCTCTGGACCGCCGTCCGCGAAGCCCTGCCGCTCACCGTCATCGTGCTGAACAACGGCGGCTATGGCGCCATGCGTTCCTTCAGCCGCGTCCTCGGCGTGGAGAATGCCCCCGGCATCGACCTTCCCGGCCTCGACTTCCCAAGCCTCGCCGCCGGCATGGGCTGCCCCGCGCGGCAGGTCGCCGATCCGGCCGAGCTTGCCCCCGCCCTCGCCGCGGCCTTCGCCTCCCGCACGCCCATGCTGCTCGACGTTGCGCTCGACCCGGCGATCCACACCCTGTACCGCAAAGGGTGACAACCTCTAGGCTGCTCCGCAGAGCGTCCCGGCCAAGGGCCGCCACTGGGAGACCTCGTCCATGCATCTGACCCGCCGCGCCGCGCTCGGCGCCACCGCCGGCCTGCTCGCCGCCCCGGCCCTGCGCGCCCAGCCCGCCGATGTCATCCGCATCGGCGTGCTGACCGACCTCGCCGGCCCCTATCGCGACGTGACGGGCCCGACTTCCGTCGCCTGCGTCCGCCAGGCGGTCGAGGAATACACCGCGACGCGCCCCGGCCTCCGCGTCGAGGTCATCGCCGCCGACCACCAGAACAAGCCTGATGTCGGCATCAACACCGTCCGCCAGTGGTTCGACCAGCGCGGCGTCGATGTCGTCACCGATGTCGGCAACAGCGCCATCGCCCTCGGCATCAACCCGGTCTGCGTCGAGAAGGACAAGGTGCATCTCAATGCCTCCGCCGGCACCTCGGACCTCACCGGCCGCGCCTGCACGCCGAACTCGATCCATTGGGCCTATGACACCTGGTGCCTCTCCAACACCTCCGGCACCGCGCTGACCAAGGCCGGCGGCGACCGCTGGTACTTCATCACCGCCGACTACGCCTTCGGCCACGCGATCGAGCGCGACACCACCCGCTTCATCGAGGCGGCCGGCGGCAGGATGATCGGCGCCTCCCGCTATCCCTTCCCGCAAACGACGGACTTCTCGGCCTTCCTGCTCCAGGCGAAGGCATCGGGCGCCAAGATCCTCGGCCTCGCCATGGCCGGCGACGACCTGGTGAACTGCGTGAAGCAGGCGCAGGAATTCGGCCTCACCCGCAGCATGAAGCTCGCCGCCATCATCGGCTCCATCACCGGCGTCAACGCGGCCGGCCTGCAGACCATGCAGGGGATGTACATCGCCGAGACCTTCTGGTGGGACCTCGACGACCGCACCCGCGCCTTCACCCGCCGCGTGCAGCAGAAGCTGCCCGCCGGCGTCTTCCCCAACTACGTCCATGCCGCCAACTACAGCGGCATCCTCCACTACCTGAAGGCCGTCGAGGCGCTCGGCATCGCCCGCGCCAAGGCCAGCGGGCGCGAGGTGGTGGCGCAGATGAAGCGCATGCCGACCGATGACGACGCCTTCGGCCAGGGCTCCATCCGCGAGGATGGCCGCAAGATCCACCCTTCCTACCTGCTCGAGGTGAAGAAGCCCGGCGAGAGCCGCTATCCCGGCGATGTCTACCGCCTCGCCGCCACCGTCCCGGCCGACCAGGCCTTCCGCCCGCTCGCCGAGGGTGCCTGCCCGATGATCCGCAGCTAGCCCGGGTGGATGAAGCCATAGGCCGGATAGGCCGTGGCCCCGTAGCCGCCGACCGGCGGATACCAGACCCGCAGCTGGGACCAGTCGTTGCCCGGCGAGATGTCGAGCACCGGCTGGTCCCGCGCCACCCGCCCCTTGCCCCGCCCGGAGGCCCAATTGGCGTGGTCGACGCGGATCTCCCGCGCCGAGACCACCCGCGCGACCACCGAGACATGCCCCTGCGGCAGCCGCGCGGTGCGCATCATCACCAGCACGCTGCCGGCCCGCGGCACCCGGTCCCGCGCATAGGCCGCGCCGCCGCCCCACCACTCCCAGGCATCGCCGCGGATCGGCAGGCCGGTCCGCGCTCGCACATAGGGCACGCAGCTCCAAGCCCCGGCCCCCTCGGCGCCGGTCCGCGGCGCCTGCGCGGTCCCGCAGGCAGCGAGCGCGAGCAGCGCCAGCAGCATCCCCCATCGCATCGCGGCGAATCCTGCCCCCAAGGCCCCCCGGCCCGCCGCATGATAGCCGAAACCACCGGTCGAGCCAGGCGGAAACCATGCCCGATCAGGGGTTTGCGACGCATGACTGAAACGCCATCATCAACCCCTCGCCCAAGCCCGCCGTTTATGCGAAAGACGGCGCGCATGCGGGGGGAAATTCCAGCCGCGCCGGCTTCGCCGGCCGGAGGGACAGGGCCCGCACTTGCTCAGGAAGGGCCAGGTATGACCGAATCGAACAGGCGGCCGCGTCGCCGCCCCGCCGCCGCGCCGGTGGCGCTGCTCATGGCCGGCGCGCTGCTCGCCGCCCAGCCCGCCAGCGCCCTGCCGCGCTGCGCCGCCGACACCGACCAAACCGTCTTCGAGATCGAGGCGCTGAAGACCGAGCTGATGGTGGTCGCCACCACCTGCAAGCAGGAAGACCGCTACAACGCCTTCGTCACGAAGTACCAGCCCGTGCTGGCGCAGAACGGCCGCGCCTTCGGCCAGTACTTCATCCGCACCCATGGCGGCACCCGCCCCGGCCAGCGGCAGAACGACATCTACATCACCGAGCTGGCCAATGTGCGCTCCAACGTCGCCCGCTCGCTCGGCAGCGACTACTGCTCGCGCAATGGCGGCCTCTTCGACGAGGTGATGGCGCTGCAGAGCGCGGATGACCTCCCCGGCTACGCCGCCGGCAAGGACCTGCTTTCCTCCGGCGCCACCGCCTGCCAGGGCGCGCCTGCCCCGCGCGCCGCCACCCCGGCCCGCCGCACCGCTGGAACCCATACGCGATGAGCCTTCGCCTTCCCCTTGCCGGCCCGCTCGCCCTGGCCGCCCTGCTCGCCGCCTGCGCCCCGCAGCAGGAGGCCCGCCAGGCCGCGACCGGCGCGCGCCTCTACGCCAACGACCTCGCCGGCGGCGCCAAGACCTGCACCGTGCCGCAGGCCGCGGTGCTCTCGGCCGGGCAGCAGGTCGAGACGACGATGACCGTCGACAACGATGGCGGCTGGTGCGGCATCACCGTCGCCCAGTCCGGGGCGAAGCCCTTCGCCTATGGCACGGTGCAGAGCCGCCCGCAGAACGGCCGCGTCCATATCCACACCGTCGGCGACAACACGCGCGTGGACTACACCCCGAACGCCGCCTTCGGCGGGACGGACAACTTCACCGTCCAGCTCAAGCCGGGCAACGCGACGATGCGGGTTGCTGTCAACGTGACCTACACGGCCCCGCCGGCGCCTCCCGCCCCGCCCGCGCCGCCGCCGCGGCAGAGCCGGACGCCGGCGCGCAAGCGCTAAGGAAGACAGTCCGGGGGAAGGCGCTTCCCCCGGGCCCCCTTCGCTTTCTCTGCGTTACGCCGCCCTGCGGGCGGCGGGGACGCGGCGCATGGCGCCTCCGGGCACGGCGCCCGGCACGGCGGCGGCCATGTCGGCGGCGACGAGCAGCCGGTCCCATGTCACGCCCGTCTCGATGCCCATCCGGCCGAACATCCAGGCGACGTCCTCCATCGCCACGTTGCCCGTCGCCCCCGGCGCGAAGGGGCAGCCGCCGATGCCGCCAGAGGCCGCGTCCATCACCCTCACCCCCGCCTCATACGCCGCGACCACATTGGCGACGCCCATCCCGTAGGTGTCGTGCCCATGGAAGGCGAAGCGCTTGCCCCAGGCCGCGATCGCCCGCTCGAAGATCCGCCGCACCTGGTCCGGCGCCGCATTCCCCGTGGTGTCGCAGATGGCGACCTCCATCTCCGGGTCGAGCGCCACCACCTGCTCCACCAGGTCGAGCGTCGCCTGCTCCGGCACCACCCCCTCGAAGGGGCAGTGGAAGGCGCAGGACAGGTTGAAGCGGATCGGCGTCCCCTTCGGCGCCTCCCGCACGATGGCCGAGAGGTCGGCCAGGCTTTCCGCCCGGCTGCGGTTGAGGTTCGCCTTGTTGTGGCTCTCGGTCACCGACATGAAGAGGCCGAGCCGGTCGGCGCCCGCCGCCATCGCCGCCTCGAAGCCGCGCCGGTTCGGCACCAGCACCGTGCATTCCAGCCCCTCGAGCTGCTTGGCGAATTGCAGCACGGCGCCGGTATCCGCCATCTGCGGGATGGCCTTGGGCGAGACGAAGCTGCCCACCTCCATCCGCCTGAGGCCCGCCTCGTAGCAGGCGCGCACGAGGCCGATCTTGGTCTCCGTCGGCACGAAGGCCCCGATGGATTGCAGCCCGTCGCGCGGCGCGACCTCCGACAATGCGACCCTGCTCATCCCTCGCCCTCCTCCAGCAATTCCTCGAAGACATGCGCGTTGTGCGCCCCGGCCGCCGGCCCCGTCCAGCGCACCATCTCGCGCGGCGCGACGCCGTCGAAGCGGAAGGGCGCCGCCGGATGCAGCACCTGGCCGAGCAGCGGGTCCTCCACCGGCATCACCAGCCCCCGCGCGCGGAAATGCGGATCCTCCGCGCAGTCCCGCATGTCGTAGAGGCGCGAGCACGGCACCTCCGCCCCCTCCAGCACGGCCTCCGCCTCGGCGGCCGGCAGGGTCCGGGTCCAGCCGGCGATCATCCCGTCGAGCTCGGCGACATTCTCGCAGCGCAGCGCGTTGGTGGCGAAGCGCGGGTCGCTCGCCGCCTCCGCCTTGCCGATGGCGGCCATCAGCCGGCGGAAGATGAGGTCGGAATTGCCCGCGATGCAAAGCCACTTCCCATCGGCGCAAGGATAGGTGTTGGTCGGCGCCGCGGTCTTGATCGCCGCGCCCTGCGGCTGCCGCACCCAGCCGAACAGCCCGTATTCCGGCAGCATCCCCTCCATCAGCGAGAAGACGCTGCTGACGAGGTCGACATCGATGACGCGCCCGCGCGCCTCCGGGTTGCCCTTCACCTGCCAGCAGGCCGCGACCAGCCCCATCGCGGCATACATCCCCGCCAGGTCGTCGCTGATCGAGACGCCGCAGCGCGGCGGCGGCAGCTCCGTCTGCCCCGGATTGGCGGTGAGGTGCCGGAGGCCGCCCATCGCCTCGCCGATCGCCCCGAAGGCCGGCTTGTCGCGGTAGGGCCCGTCCTGCCCGTAGCCGCTGATCCGCGCGATGACGAGGCGCGGATTGACCGCATGCAGCGCCTCCGGTCCGAAGCCGTAGCGCTCGAGCTGGCCGGGGCGGAAATTCTCGACCAGCCCGTCCGCCCGCGCCAGCAGCCGCCGCAGCTTGGCCTTGTCCGCCTCGCTCTTCAGGTTGAGCGTCACCGAGAGCTTGTTCCGCCCGTGCACGCTGAACCAGACGGCATGCCCGTCGACCGCGGAGCCCCAGCCGCGTACCGGGTCGCCGTCCGGCGGCTCGACCTTGATCACCTCGGCCCCGAGATCGGCCAGCAGCCGCGTGGCGAAGGGCGCCGCGATGTAGTGCCCGAGCTCGACGATCCTGAGCCCCGCGAGCGGCAGCCCCTGTGGCGACGGCATGTCCCTTCCTCCCGCCTGGCGATGCGTCCTGCATAGCCCCCGCCGGGTGCCGACGAAAGCCGCCATCCCCGCAACGGTGCCGGGCCCCCCACACCGCGGCACCCCGTCCCTTCGCCGGTAAGGCCGGGCCTCCTGCCCATCCCGGCGGCGCCTGCCAGGGTTCCGCGCCCTCCTCTTTTGCGCCACCATCGCCGCCGCAGCGAGAAGGGCAGCGGAATGGCGGAGGATGCCGAGACCCTGGCGAAGGCCGCCGGCCTCGACCGCGCCTGGCGGGACCACCGCGCCGATGTGGAGGAGGCGATCGCCCTCGCCGCCCGCTTCCGCGGCGCCTTCGCCCGCCCGGCGAACCCCGCCGCCGAGCCCATCCCGCCCTACCGCGCCCCGGCGAAGCCCCAGGGGGAGGCATGAGCGCGCCGCACACCCTGCCGCTGGCCGAGGCCGCCGCCCTCATCGCCGCCCGCCGCCTCTCGCCGGTCGAGCTGCTGCAATCCTGCCTCGACCGCATCGCGGCCGTGGAGCCGCGCCTCGACGCGGTCATCCGCCTCCTCGCCGAGGAAGCGATGGCCGATGCCCGCGCCGCCGAGGCCGAGATCTCCCGCGGCGGCCCGCGCAGCCCGCTGCACGGCATCCCGGTCGGGCTGAAGGACATCATCGACCTCGCCGGCCACCCGACCACCTGCCACTCGAAGCTGCAGCTCGACCGCGTCGCCGCCGAGGACGGGCATGCGACGGCCCGCCTCCGCGCCGCCGGCGCCCTCTTCCCGGCCAAGCTGGCGACGCATGAATTCGCCATCGGCGGGCCGGCCTTCGACCTGCCCTTCCCGCCCGCCCGCAATCCGTGGAATGCGGCGCACCATCCGGGCGGCTCCTCCTCCGGCTCGGGCGCCGCCGTCGCGGCGCGGATGCTGCCGGCGGCCCTCGGCACCGACACCGGCGGCTCCGTCCGCCATCCGGCCAGCCATTGCGGCCTGGTCGGGCTGAAGCCGACCTACGGACTGGTCTCCCGCCGCGGCGTCTTCCCGCTCTCCTTCACCCTCGACCATGTCGGGCCGATGACGCGCACGGTGCGCGACAATGCCCTGCTGCTGAACGCCATCGCCGGCCACGACCCCGCCGACCCGGGCAGCGCCCCGCACCCGCCCGAGGACTACACGCGCGACCTCCACAAGGGCCTGAAGGGCCTCCGCATCGGCTTCGTCCGCCACTTCCACGAGCACGACCAGCCGGCGACGCCCGAGACGGCCGCCGCCCTGGAGGCCGCCGCCGCCCTCCTCGCCGCCGAGGGCGCCCGGGTGACGAACCTGGTCCTGCCGCCGCTCGGCGAGTTCGCCGGGGTCAACCGCACCATCATGCTCGCCGAGGCGACCGCCATCCACGAGGCCTGGCTGCGCGAGCGCCCGGGCGACTATGCCCGCATCACCCGCCGCCGCCTGCTGCCGGGCATGTTCGTCACCGGCGCCGACTACGTGCAGGCCCAGCGCCGCCGCCGCGCGCTGGTCGCCGCCGTCGAAGCCGCCTTCGCCGAGGCCGACCTGCTGCTCTGCGCCAGCTCCATGGATCCCGCCTGCCGCATCGACGATGCCACGGAGGTGGAGCGCACCTATTCCCGCCAGGCCCGCACGCCCTTCAACGTCACCGGCCACCCGGCCATCGGCCTGATGTGCGGCCTGAGCCGCGAGGCCGGCCTGCCCCTCGGGATGCAGCTGGTCGCCCCAGGCTTCCGCGAAGCCCTGCTCTACCGCGCCGCCGCCGCCTTTGAGCGCGCCGCGCCGTGGAAGGACATGACGCCACCCGTCTGAGGCGGCTGCGCTGCGCCGGCGCTCAGCCCCGGGCCTCGCCTGACGGTCCCTGGTCCTCCGGCGCGATCCGGAAGCGGAAGCGCCGCACCAGCCGGTCCGCCACCGGGGCCGGCAGCAGGGCCAGCCCGCGCAGCGCCGCCGCCAGCCCCCAGGGCATCGCCACCCTGCCCTCGCCGCGGAGCAGGGCCCGCTCCAGCCGCGCCGCCACCGCCTCCACCGGCAGCTCGAGCGGATGCCGGCCGAGGAAGCGCGCCGACATCGCGCTCTCGAAGAAGCCCGGCGCCGCCACCGTCACCCGCAGCCCGGCCGGCCCATGCGCCGCCCTGAGCGCCTCGCCATAGGCCCAGAGCCCCGCCTTGCTCGCCGAATAGGCCGGGCTGTCCGGCAGGCCGACGAACCCCGCCACCGACCCGACCAGCAGCACGGAGCCCCGGCCGCGCGAGAGCATCCCCGGCAGCGCCGGCTCCACCAGGTTGACGGCCCCCATCAGGTTGACGGCGATCTGCGCGCTGGCCGCGGCATGCCCCTCGGGCCGGCCATCCGGCCCGGTGCCGCCGCTGATTCCCGCATTGGCGATGACGGCATCGACCGGCGCCGCTGCCTCCCACCCCGCGAGGCAGGCCGCCATGGCCGCCGCCTCCCGCACGTCGAGCGCCGCCGTCTCCACCACGGCCCCCCGCGCCTGGCAGGCCGCCGCGGTCTCGCCGAGCGCCGCCGCGCCGCGGGCAATCAGCCCCAGCCGCCGCCCCGGTTGCGCCAGCCGCAGCGCCAGCGCCGCCCCGAGCCCGCGCGACGCCCCGGTGACGACGAGATGGGCGAGGCTTGTCCCGGCAACCAGCGGCATCGCGTCGCTCCCAAAACGAAACCGGAACGATGGCGGAATGCCGGGCTTCGGTTAAGGCATCGTTTACGGACCCAAGCCTATAGGGGTGAACCGGCCCGCCTGTCGCAGGAAGAAAGCTTGTCCTTGGCTCGCGTTTTGGTAAAGGGATCGGGGGGCCATTGATCGTGATGCTGTGCAACTCTGGCTATGCCCGTCCCGGCCGGACGCAGATGGCGCGGCTCGTCCCGATGGTTCTGGGGCTTGGCCTGCTCGCCGGCTGCACCGCCGCCACGGCACCGGGCACCCCCGCCGCGCCGGTCGCCGCAGCCGCGCCGATGGACCCGCTCGTCGCCTTCGCCGCCACCGCCCAGCCCGGCGCCGAGACCACCCTCGCCCTCCCCGGCGGCGGCCCCGCCCTGGTCCGCGTGGTGCGCGCCTACAACGCCGCCAGCGGCCGCGAATGCCGCGAGCTGCTGGTCGGCGCCGGCATCGGCGAGCGGACCCGTCTGGTCTGCGGCGCGGACGGCCAATGGGCCGAGGCCCGTCCGCTGCTCCGGGGCGGCGGCCTGCAGCGCCCGTGAGCGGCGCCGCCCTGCCCGCGTCCGCCCCGGCCCGGCCCCGCGCCCGGATGGGCGACGCCCTCGCCTGCCAGCTGCGCGTCGTCGGCGCGCTGCTGCTGCGCGAGCTCGGCACGCGGTTCGGCCGCGACAATCTCGGCTATCTCTGGCTTTTCGTGGAGCCCGCGCTGCTCGGCGGCGCGCTCGGCACGCTGCACTACGTCATCGCCCATGCCATGCCGGGCGGGCTGAACCCCTTCGAGTTCTGGGTCGTCGCCTACATCCCCTTCTACCTGCTGCGCGGCATCATCAACCGGGCGCCCTTCGGCATCCAGGCCAACCAGTCGCTGCTCTACCACCGCAACGTCACCATCCACGACATCCTGCTGGCGCGGAACCTGCTCGAGGGCGCCGCCGTGCTCGGCGCGCTGGTGGTCTTCCTGGTCTTCTTTGGCATCGTCTTCGGCCATTGGCCGTCGGACCCGTTCAAGATGCTGTTCGGCATGGTGCTGATGCTGCTGCTCTCGCACGGCGTCTCGCTGCTGGTCTCGGCCGGCGCCGTCTACACCGAGCTGTTCGAGCGCCTGGTCCACCTCGTCACCTACCTGTCGATGCCGCTGCTCGGCGCCTTCTGGATGGTCTTCTGGCTGCCCTACGAGGCGCAGCGGCTCGCCCTCTGGATCCCGAGCGTGCATGTCTTCGAGCTGATCCGCGAAGGGCATTTCGGCGGCGCCGTGCCGACGACCTACGACATCGGCTATGTCCTCGCCTGGATCGCCGGCACCAACCTGCTCGGCATGGCCGCCATCCGTGCCGCCCGCCGCGACCTCGTGCTCTAGCCGATGATCCGCCTGCACGACATCCACAAGGCCTACAAGACCCATCTCGGGCCGCGGCCCGTGCTGCGCGGGATCGACGCCACCTTCCACCCCGGCGAGAAGGTCGGCATCCTCGGCCGCAACGGCGCCGGCAAGACCACCCTGCTGCGGCTCATCGCCGGCGTCGAATACCCGACCCGCGGCAAGGTCGACCGGGGGATGAGCGTCTCCTGGCCGCTCGGCTTCGCGGGCGCGATGCACTACAGCATCACCGGCGCCGACAATGCCCGCTTCATCGCCCGGATCTACGGCAAGCCGATCGGGGAGACGGTGGAGTTCGTCGAGGATTTCGCCGAGCTCGGCGAGTACTACCGCCTGCCGGTCAGGACCTATTCCTCGGGCATGATCATGCGGCTCGGCTTCGCCCTGTCGCTCGCCGTCGACTTCGAATGCTACCTGGTGGACGAGGTGATCGCCGTCGGCGATTCCCGCTTCGGCGAGCGCTGCCGCAAGGCGCTGGCCGAGCGCCAGGCCCGGAGCACGCTGCTCCTCGTATCCCACCAGGCGGACACGGTGCGGGCCTTCTGCACCACGGCCGCGGTCCTCAACGATGGTAGGCTGACCCGATATGACGATCTGGACCAGGCGATCGCCGTCTACCAAACGGTCTGACGCCGCGGATGCGCTCGACGGCGCCGGCTGGTCGGGGCCCGTCCCGCGCCCCGCGCTCGGCGCCAGGCTGCGCCGCTGGGCGAGGCGCCATGCCTATGGCCTCACCGTCATCCTGCCGACCGCGATCGCCGGCGCCTACCTCCTCGGCATCGCCGCCCCGCAATACGACAGCGAGGCGCGCTACCTGATCCGCGGCCGCGCCCCCGCGGCGCCCAGCCTGGGCGGGCTCGGCGACATGATGTCCGGCGGCGCCCTCCGCCCCTCGGCCGAGGATGCGATGGGCATCCGCGACTACCTGCAATCGCATGACGCCGTCGCCTCGCTGCGCCAGAGGCTGCCCCTCGTCGACATCTTCCGTCGCCCCGAGGCCGACCCGATCGCCCGCCTCTGGTGGGAGGAGCCGAATGCCGAGCGGCTGCTCGACTACTTCCGCCGCATGGTGACGGTCGAGTACGACACGACCAGCGGCATCACCGCCCTCCATGTCCGCAGCTTCCGCGCCGAGGATTCGCGCGGCGTCGCCACCGCCCTGCTCGACCTCTCGGAGGCCATGGTGAACCGGCTGAACGAGCGCCTGCAGCAGGACAGCCTCCGCGTCGCGCGCGAGGAGCTGGCCCGCGCCGAGGCCCGCCTGACCGCCGCGCAGCTCGGCATGAGCCAGTTCCGCGAGCGCGAGCGCGCGGTCGACCCGACGCGCTCCGCCGCCGTCGCCGTCGAGACCATCGGCAAGCTCGACGGCGCCCTGGCCCAGGCCCGCGCCGAGCTGGCCGAGGCGCAGCGCTTCGCCCGCGCCGACAACCCGCGCCTGACCACGCTGCGCAACCGCGTCGAGGCGCTGGGCGCCCAGGCCCGCGAGGAGCGCGAGCGCGTCAGCATCGGCGAGGCCGGCCTTTCCCAGCAGATCGGCGACTTCGAGCGGCTGAGCCTGGAGCGGGAGCTGGCGCGTGGCCAGCTCGCCTCCGCCACCGCCTCGCTCGAGAAGGCGCGGGCCGATGCCCAGCGCCAGCAGCTCTTCCTGCTCCGCGTGGTCGAGCCGAACCTCGCGGAATATGCCCGCTACCCGAAGGCGACCCTCACCGTGCTGTACATCTTCCTCGCCCTCTCCGTCGCCTATGGGCTGGCCTGGCTGCTCGTCGCCGGCATGCGCGAACATGCGGCCTGACGCGATGCGCAGCACCCTCCTCGCCGCCGCGCTGCTGGCCGCAGCCCCGGCCGCGGCGCAGACCCCGCTGCAGGCCTACCAGATGAACCAGCAGCAGCAACTGCTGAACCAGTCGGCCGCCGGCCTCGCCGCCCAGGGCCGCGCCGGCATGGGGGCGCCGAGCACCGGCGTGGTGCAGACCCTGCCGAACCTGCTGGGCTCGGAGCGCGTCGTCTCCCGCGCCGGGCAGGTGACGGAATCGGAGGGCGGCCCGGTCGCGGTCGGCCCGCTCGGCGACGGCCAGCGCGCCGCCGGCGTCACCGCCGTCTTCGGCGCCAGCCTCTTCACCCGCGAGGCGACCGCCGTCTCCGACGCGCCCAACCCGAACTACGTCATCGTCCCCGGCGACCGCGTCTCGCTCCGCGTCTGGGGCGCCGTGGAGGCGGAGGCGATGGGCGTCGTCGACCCCTCGGGCAACCTGTTCCTGCCGAATATCGGCCCGATCCGCGTCGCCGGCACCCGCGCTGGCGACCTGCAGCGCGTGGTTGAGGGCGAGGTGCAGAAGGTCTACACCAGCCAGGTCCAGGTCTATGCCGTGCTGCTGTCCACGCAGCGCATCGGCGTCTTCGTCACCGGCTTCGTCCGCACCCCCGGCCGCTTCGGCGGCTCCGCGGCGGACAGCGTGATCGACTTCCTGGTGCGCGCCGGCGGCGTCGACCCTGGCCGCGGTTCCTACCGCGAGATCGCCATCCAGCGCGGCGGCCGCAACGTCGCCAATGTCGACCTCTACCGCTTCCTGACCGAGGGCACGCTGCCGCAGCTCCGCCTGCAGGAGGGCGACACCATCGTCGTCGCCCGCCAGCGCGCGGTCGTCGGCGCCGATGGCGCGGTGCGCAACAACTACCTCTTCGAGGTGCCCGGCCGCGCCATGACAGGGCGCGAGCTGATCGACTATGCTCGGCCCCTCCCCTCCGCAACGAATGCCGTGGTGCGCGGCACCCGCAGCGGCCAGCCCTTCTCCCGCTACGCGACGCTGACGGAGCTCGCCGGCCAGACCCTTGCTGACCAGGACACCGTCACCTTCATCACCGACAGCCCGGCGCGGACGGTGCGCGTCACTGTCGAGGGCAGCCGCATCGGCCCCTCGGTGCTGGTCGCCGAGCGCGACACCCAGCTCTGCCAGCTGCTCGACCACATCGCGGTGGACCCGGTGCTGGCCGATACCCGCTCGGTCTTCCTCCTCCGCCCCTCGATCGCCCAGCAGCAGCGCCGCGCGATCGACGAGGCGCTCGATAGGCTGGAGCGCCAGCTCTTCCTCGCCGTCTCGCCGACCACCGGCGTCGCGGCGATCCGGGCGAGCGAGGCCAACCTCGTCTCCTCCTACATCCAGCGCGCCCGGCGCACCCAGCCGGAGGGCCGCGTCGTCGTCTCCGACGGCGACGGCCGCTGCGCGCCGATCCGGCTCGAGGATGGCGACGTCATCGTCATCCCCGAGCGCTCGCAGACCGTGCTGGTCGCCGGCGAGGTGACGGCCCCGCATGCCGTCATCTGGCGTCAGGACATGCGCCTCGCCGATTACGTCCGCGCCGCCGGCGGCTTCACCCCGCGCGGCAGCGAGGGGTCGATCATGATCCGCCGCGCCAGCGGCGAGCTGGTGCTGGAGCCGCGAGAGAACCTGCGCCCGGGCGACGAGCTGATCGTCCTGCCGCGGCTCGACCCCAAGGCCTTCCAGATCGGCAGCGACCTGCTCGGCCTGCTCTACCAGATCGCCGTCTCGACCCGCATCTTCCTCTGAGCGGCGGGGCCTGACGAAAAACCCCTCCCGGGCAGGCCGCCCGGGAGGGGTTTTCCATGTCCGGCGCAGGAAGCCGGCTGTCAGGCGGCGACCATCCGCGGCAGCGCCGCCCGCTCCAGGTAGTCGAGCCGCGCCGCCAGGTCGTCCCGCCGGCAGGCCATCAGGCTGCGCACCCCGATCCCGGCCTGCCGCCCGTCCGGCAGCGTCACGCCGCGGTCGACCTCAATCTCCACCTCGATCTCGCCGCCCGCCGCCGCCTCGACCTCGAGCATGCAGAACAGCGCCTCGCCCGCCGCCGCCGCCACCTCGCGGGAGGCGCCGGGCGCCGTGCCCCGCATCCCGGCGCGGATGCGGAAGGCGAGAGCCTGCGGCGGCGCCAGCAGTTCGAGATAGACCCGCAGCCGCCCGGCCTCGGCCTCCGGCTCCAGCGGCAGGCGCAGCAGGCTCCGCCCGGGGCCGGTCCAGACCCCCCAATCCTCCAGATTGTGCCAGCCCTCGCCGTCGCGCAGCAGGTCGGCCATCGCCATGGCGGGGCTCGGCTCCGGCCCCGGCAGCAGCCGCAGCGCATGCACCTCGCCCAGCCGGCAGGCGAGCCGCTCGCGCGGCGCCGGCAGGCGGATGCGCCCCGCCTCCCGCACCGCGGCCTGGACCTGGGCCGCGACCTCCGCCCAGGGCCGCGGCGGCGGGGCGGCGGCCAGCGCCGCCTCCCGCCCCGCCCGGAAGCCCGGCTCGAAGACCAGCCGCTCCAGCTTCGCCACCAGGTCGGGCTCGCTCTGCGGGGTGAAGTAGACGGCGCTGTCCCGCCCCGCCTCGCGCAGCGAGGAATGGTCCGGCACCAGCGGCACCTTGCCGGCCGCCAGGCTCTCCGTCACCGGCAGGCCCCAGCCCTCGTAGAAGCTGTTGTAGAGGGTGAAGAGGCAGCCCCGGTACAGCGCGCTCAGCTCGGTATCCGGCACGCCGTGCAGCAGGTGCACCTTGGCCCGGAGCGCCGGCGAGTTCCGGTGCAGCTGCAGCGCCGCCTCGGCCAGCCAGCCCTGCTTGCCGACGCAGACGAGGTCCGGCACCGCCTCCGCCCCATGCCGGCGCAGCAGCCCGAGCCAGGCGTTGAAGGCGAGCAGGTGGTTCTTCCGCGACTCGATGGTGCCGACGAAGAGTACATAGGGCCGGCCGGAGCGCAGCAGCGGCGGCAGCGCACCGCCGCCGGTGGGCGGGTCGGCGGCATCCAGCGGCACGGTGAAGGCCGGGATCTCGAGTCCCGGCAGCAGCCGCCGCTGCGCCCGCCGGAAATCCGCCCGGGTGCACTCGGAATTGGTCAGCACCGCATCGGCATGCAGGCAGACCGAGGCGAACCAACGGGCGAATTCATCGACGAGCCCGCCCGGGCAATGCTCCGGCACCAGCAGCGGGATGCAGTCATGGATGAAGGGGATGTAGCGCAGGCCGAACCGCGCCTGGGCCTGCCGCACCACGCGCAGGTAGTCGGGAATCCACCAGGAGGTGCCGAGATTGACCAGGCTCGCCCCCGGCAGGACGTCGAGCGGCGGCGCCTCCCGCAGCGCCTCCTCCACCGCTTGAAGGACCGCCCGCCAGGCGGGGTCCCCGACCGCGCTGCCCTCCCGCGACAGCGCCGCGAGCCGGAGGAACAGCGCCGGCGCCAGCGGCTTCCACTCCCCCATGGCGGCATCGAAGCCGACGATGGCGACGCCCCCGGCATCCGCCGCCGCCAGCGCCTCGCGGATGACGTTCAGCTGGACGCGCTGGATGCCGGTCGGTGCCCGGTTGTGGCGGAAATAGTCGAGCAGGTCGGACGCGTCGAAGATGAGGGAGCCCGCCGCCGCCCGCCCGGCCGGCACCGCCGGCAGCGCGGCCGCCGAGGCGAGCGCGCGCTCCTCGACCGCGGCCGCGTGCAGCGCCAGCAACTCGCCCCGCGCCGCGTCGCTGGCCGGATCGAGGGTCAGCGCCCTGGCATATTCCTCGAGCGCCTCATCCTGTCGGCCGAGCAGCTTCAGCGCATGGCCGATCTGGAGATGGATGTCGCCATCCGCGGGGCATTCCCGCTCCGCATCGCGATAGGCGAGCAGCGCCGCATGCGGGTCCCCGGCCTCCTTCAGGCAGTGCCCGTACTGGACCCGGATCGACCATTCCCTGGGCCGCGAGCGGAGGAAGGCGGCATAGGCGGAGGCGGCCTCGGCCCAGGCGCCGGCATCCCGCAGGGCGTCGGCCCGGGTCAACGCCGCATCGGGGTCGGCCCCGGCGTCGATGCCGCCGGCCCAGGTCATGATGTCCATCCGACGGATCCTCGCGGTCAACCAGATCAGCTTGCGGTTAAACCGCCGCTGTCTGGCTGCCGGTATCCTCCATCAGCGCGTTGCGCTCAAGAGAATGCGAGCAGCAGGAGGAGAATCGGCAACATCAGCAGGAGGATGGCGCTTGCGCGGATGATAAGAACGGCAAGATCAACCATGCCGAGAGCAGCAGCGCTGCGCAGCGGGAGGGCGGCCTCCGAGGCCGCCAAGTCAACAACCCTTTCCGAGGACCGCGCCACGTTAGGCTCCCGAACCAACCAGGCGATAAGACACCCGCTTTTACCGCGCCACAAGGGATAACATGGAACGGTGAATGTTTCGGAAATAGTGGGTCCCTTTTCTCTTCTTCAACTTTCTGTGCAACTCGACCCGACGCCCCCGATCCCGAAGGCCCTCGCATGACCTCCCAGGCCCGGCCCCGCCTCTTCCTCGACGGCTACAACCTCGCCCTCGGCCAGGGCACCGGCGTCGCGACCTATGCGCGCAACCTCAGCCTGGCGATGGGGGCGCTCGGCGCCGAGGTTGGCGTGCTCTACGGCACCCGCGCCGCGCCCTCGCTCGACCCGCTAATTCGCGAGATCGCCTTCTTCGACGAGCGCGTCGGCGACCCGCCGCAATGGCTCGTCGCGCTCCGCAGGGCGAAGCGCATGCTGCGCGCCCCGGTCGGCGAGCTCGCGGTGCCGGTGCCCATCACCGGCCAGGTGATCGCCACCACCTTCCGCGACCGCCTGCCGCATTTCGACGAGATCTGGAACACCCGCGACCTGTTCCAGCAGGCCCATGCGCATTACCGCATCTTCGGCCGCGAGCTCCGGGTGGAGATCCCGAAGCCCCCGCAGCTCATGCACTGGACCTATCCGCTGCCGCTCCACGCCAAGGGCACGCGCAACATCTACACGATGCACGACCTGGTGCCGCTGCGCCTGCCCTATACGACGCTCGACAACAAGCGCCGCTACTACCGGCTGAACCGCCG
Source organism: Belnapia sp. (assembly GCF_059504005.1). Taxonomy (NCBI): domain Bacteria; kingdom Pseudomonadati; phylum Pseudomonadota; class Alphaproteobacteria; order Acetobacterales; family Roseomonadaceae; genus Belnapia; species Belnapia sp. The sequence goes on from NZ_JCACHU010000056.1 coordinate 152,984, forward strand.
CCTCGGCCGCGAGGCCGACCACATCGTCACCGTCTCCGAGGCCTCGAAGCGGGACATCGTCAGCCTGCTCGGCGTGCCGGAGGAGCGCGTCACCAACACCTACCAGGCCGTCGACATCCCCCGGAAGTTCACCGACGCGCCGATGCACCAGGTCGCCGCCGAAGTGCAGGGCAGCTTCGGCCTCGAGGCCGGCGGGTACTGGCTCTTCTTCGGCGCCATCGAGCCGAAGAAGAATGTCGGCCGCATGATCCAGGCCTTCCTCGCCAGCGGCGTCGAGGGCCCGCTCGTCATCGTCGGCAAGAAGGCCTGGAAGTCGGAGGAGGAGCTGCGCCTCATGTTCGACGACCATATCCGCTACCTGGTGCAGGAGGGAATGACGCTCCGCACCCGGCACAAGATCATGCTGCTCGACTACGCCCCCTTCCGCCTCCTGGTGAACCTGATCCGCGGCGCCCGCGGCGTGCTCTTCCCCTCGCTTTACGAGGGCTTCGGCCTGCCCGCCCTCGAGGCGATGCTGCTCGGCACGCCGGTCATCACCTCCAACACCGCCTCCATGCCGGAGGTGGTGGGCGATGCGGCGCTGACGATCGACCCCTACGACATCAGCAGCCTGGTGCAGGCGATCCAGGCCATGGACCGGGACGAGCTGCTCCGCGCCCGGCTCGCCCAGGCCGGCCCGCAGCGGGCCGCGCTCTTCAGCGCGGAGCGCTATGCCGCGAGGCTCGCCGCCCTCTACGCCCGGCTCGGCGTCCCGCCCGCCGCGGGCCAGCCGGCGCCTGCCGAGTACCGGATGGCGGTCTGACCCTGCCCCCAATGCAGATCCGCCACAGCGGCTGATTTACCCGTGCGCTCAACGGAACTTGAAATTGCCTGCACCAATGATCGGCTAAACCAGCGATAGGCGTAATGCGGCATGCGATCCCATCGAGGTTGCAGGAACGGCGTATTGGGGCTGACATGGATCAGGCGCTGGGATCAAGGAACGGCATACGCGTCCTGGTGGCCGAGGACGAGCCCCTCGCCGCCATGGTCGTCGAGGACGTGCTGAGCGAGCTCGGCTACGACGTCCTGCTCGCCTCGGATGGCGAGGAGGCCATGCGCATGGCCGAACTCCATGGATTCGACGTCCTGGTCACCGACCTCGCCATGCCGCGCATGACGGGGTGGGAGCTGATTCCCCGCCTCCGCACTCAGCGCCCCGACCTGCCGGTGGTGGTCATGACCGGCTTCCTGCCCCCGAACGGGCGGGAGGTCCTGCTCTCCGGCCAGGGCGGGCCGCTCGCCCTGGTGCTCAAGCCCTTCGAGATCAATCACCTCATCCGGGCCATCGAGAAGGTCATCGGCGCGCAGGCCGAGCCGGCGCCCGCCCTGCTGCCGCTGCACTAGAGCAAACTCCGATCAGGTGATGCCACCTGATCGGAGGTATGTGCTCAATCAAACGACAGGCTAGAGCGGGTTGCGTGAGCCTATGCGAACGGAACCCGCGCCAAGGACGGTCACTGCGCCAGGAAGGCCCTGATCCGATCCCCGGCCGGCGCCATCCCGACCACGCCGTTCAGATGGCCGAGCGGCCCGTCGAGCTCCGCCGCCTCCACCTGCTTGCCCGCCCCGCGCAGCGTCTCCACGAACTCGCGCACGCCATCCGCGACGAAGACCCGGTCGGTCGGCGCCGAGATCACCAGCCAGCGCGCCGGCCCGCCCGAGAGCGCCGCGGCGAAGCTTGGGTACTCGTTCAGGAAGAGCTGGTTCGCCCGCACCATGTAGAGGAAGGAGTTCGCGTCCGAGGTGCGCGCCCGCGCCGCCGCCGCGTCGTCGAGCCAGCGCTCGATGGCGAAGCGGTCGCCGATCCGCCGCGCCGGGTCCTGCCCCTCCGGCACCCGCCGGTCATACTGCCTGGCCCAGGGCCGGTCGCGCGCATGCAGGGTGACGATCTTCCAGGCCTCCGCCAGGCCGCGCAGCGGCGCCTCCCGCCCTGGGCCGTAGTAATTGCCCTCCGCCCAGTTCGGGTCGAGGCGGATCGGCGCCTCCCAGATGTCGAGCCAGCCCTGCATCCAGGCATCGATATCGGCGGCGATGACGGGCATCACCCGCTCAATGAAGCCCGGATAGGCGGCCGCCCATTCGATGCTCTGCAGCCCGCCATTCGACGGCCCTGCGACCATCGCCAGGCGCTTGACCCCGAGGCTGTCCAGCAGCCGCTTCTGCGTCTCGACGAAATCGCGCATGGAGACGACGGGGAAGGTCAGGGCATAGGGCCGGCCGGTATCTGGGTTGATGCTCGCCGGCCCCGTCGTCACGGTGTTCGCATCCGGCACGTTCACGTTGACCAGCGTATCGGCCGAGACGACGAAGTACCGGTCCGTGTCGATCGGCTTGCCCGGGCCGATGATCGCATCCCAGTAGCCCGCCGGCCCGCCCGCCGCGAGCCGCCCGAAGGCATGGCTGTTGCCGCTGAAGAAGTGGCAGATGAGGATGGCGTTGGTCCCCTCAGCATTCAGCCGCCCCATGGTCTGGTAGCCGATGCGGAGGTTGGCGATGGTCGCCCCGCCGCGGGTCTGGTAGGCGCCGCCCTCGAAAACCCGCTTCTCCACGACATCCTGCGCCATCGCCGGCCCCGTCCACAGCCCGAGCGCCAGAGCCAGCGCCGGCAAAGCACGCCGCATCATCCGCATTTCCCCCAAAGGAATTCCTCCCTCCATCGTGACGATACGCCGGCCGCCCGACAAGCCTCGCAACTGCTGATATGGCGCCGGAATGCACCAGGGACACCGTTGCGCCGCTACCGCTGCCCGCCTAGCCTCGCCCTACCAGCGCCCCCAGAAGGGCGCGGCGAACCTAGGGGGGCTTCCGTCTTGATGACAGTGACGTTGCTGCTCGTGATCCTGCTCGGGGGGCTGTCCCTCGCCTATGGCGTGGTGACCGCCAGGCAGGTCATGGCGCTCGATGCGGGCAACGCCCGCATGCAGGAGATCGCCCAGGCGATCCAGGAGGGCGCGCAGGCCTATCTGAAGCGCCAGTACATGACCATCGGCCTCGTCGGCATCGTGCTGTTCGCAGCGATCGTGCTCTGGCTCGGCATCGGGGTCGCCATGGGCTTCCTGCTCGGCGCGGTGCTGTCAGGCCTGGCGGGCTTCATCGGCATGAACGTCTCGGTACGGGCCAATGTGCGCACCGCCCAGGCCTCCAGCACCTCGCTCGCCGCGGGGCTCGACGTCGCCTTCAAGTCGGGCGCCATCACCGGCATGCTGGTCGCCGGCCTCGCCCTGCTCGGCGTCGCCGTCTACTTCTTCATCCTGGTGATCCTCGTCGGCCATGCGCCGAACAGCCGCCCGGTCATCGACGCGCTCGTGGCGCTCGGCTTCGGCGCCTCGCTGATCTCGATCTTCGCCCGCCTCGGCGGCGGCATCTTCACCAAGGGCGCCGATGTCGGCGGCGACATGGTCGGCAAGGTCGAGGCCGGCATCCCCGAGGACGACCCCCGCAACCCCGCCACCATCGCCGACAACGTGGGCGACAACGTGGGCGACTGCGCCGGCATGGCCGCCGACCTGTTCGAGACCTATGCCGTGACCATGGTGGCGACCATGGTGCTCGCCGCGATCGCCTTCCCCACCGACATGCTGGCGGCCGGCATGCTCTTCCCGCTCACCATCGGCGCGGTCTGCGTTGTCACCTCCATCGCCGGCACCTATTTCGTGAAGCTGCCGGCCAACAACTCCATCATGGGGGCGATGTACCGCGGCTTCATCGTCACCGGCGTCCTCTCGCTGATCGTGCTGCTGCCGCTGAGCTACCTGGTCTTCGGCACCGGCACGCTGAGCGCGGGCGGGGCCAATTTCACCGCCTTCTCGCTCTTCCTCTGCGGCTTCGTCGGCCTCATCGTCACCGGCCTCATCATCGTGGTGACGGAGTACTACACCGGCACCGACTACCGCCCGGTCAAGGCCATCGCCGAAAGCTCGGTGACGGGCCACGGCACCAACGTCATCCGCGGCCTCGCCGTCAGCATGGAGAGCACCGCGATCCCGGCGCTCATCATCATCGCCGGCGTGCTGTTCAGCTACAACCTGGCGGGGCTCTACGGCATCGCCATCGCGGTGACGACGATGCTGGCGCTGGCCGGCATGGTGGTCGCGCTCGACGCCTTCGGCCCGGTGACGGACAATGCCGGCGGCATCGCCGAGATGGCCGGCCTGCCGAAGGAGATCCGCGTCACGACGGATGCGCTGGACGCCGTCGGCAACACGACGAAGGCGGTGACCAAGGGCTATGCGATCGGCTCGGCTGGCCTCGGCGCGTTGGTGCTCTTCGCCGCCTATACCCAGGACCTCGCCTATTTCTCGGCGAACGCCGCGAGCTTCCCCTATTTCGCCGGGATCGGGGCGCTGACCTTCAGCTTGACCAGCCCCTATGTGGTGATGGGCCTGCTCTTCGGCGGCGCGCTGCCCTTCCTCTTCGGCGGCATGGCGATGACCGCCGTCGGCCGCGCCGCCATGGCGGTGGTGGAGGAGGTGCGGAAGCAGTTCCGCGAGAAGCCCGGCATCATGCAGGGCACCGACCGGCCCGATTACGGCCGCGCCGTCGACATCCTCACCAAGGCGGCGATCAAGGAGATGATCATCCCGTCGCTGCTGCCGGTGCTGTCGCCGCTGGTCTGCTACTTCGGCATCACGGCCATCGCCGGGAAGGCGGCGGGCTTCGAGGCGCTGGGAGCGATGCTGCTCGGCGTCATCGTCACCGGCTTCTTCGTCGCCGTCTCGATGACGACCGGCGGCGGCGCCTGGGACAATGCGAAGAAGTACATCGAGGAAGGCCATCACGGCGGCAAAGGCTCGGACGCCCACAAGGCCGCGGTGACGGGCGACACGGTGGGCGATCCCTACAAGGACACGGCCGGCCCCGCGGTCAACCCGATGATCAAGATCACCAACATCGTGGCGCTTTTGCTGCTGGCGATCCTCGCCCATAGCTGAGCAGTCACCGCAATGCCGCCGCGCCTCGGCGCGGCGGGCTCCCAAGGCGAAAGGGCCGGCGGATCGCTCCGCCGGCTCTTTGTTCGATCACCGACCCGCCCGGGCCAGCGTCAGAATGGCCCGTTGCGGCTTGCCGGAGGCTTCGGCGATCCGCCTGTCCTGCGCCTCGATCTCGTCCCGCGCCGGGTCGTCGCCATCGAGGCCGCCCAGCAACTCCGTCAGCACCTTGCGATTGGAGGCACGGCTGCCATCCGCATAGGCGACATCGAACAACACGTATTTCCCGTCATCGCGGCGCTTGGCCATGATCCAATCCTCATGCCGCCGCAGCGGCGCTTATTTGTCCTGCTCCGCAGGCTCGTCCTCGGGCGGTAGGCCGGCGCCTTCGCGCTCCGCCTTGCGGCGGGCCGCGGCCTCCTCGCGCTCTCGCTGCTTGGCTTCCTGCTTCGCCTGCTTGCCGCGATTCACCTCGGACCGCTGCTGGCCGTAATTCGGTCTGCGCGCCATCGGCTGCTCCTGGAGCTCCGGTGCTGAAGGCCCGGACACGTGATTCTACGCCGCCGGCCTCATGCCGCAGCGGCTACGGTGACCGCGCCTGGGCCGCTCAGCTGAAGGCGGCAGGCGGTCCGCCGCGAAGCTGGTTCTCGGGCACCACGCGCTCATGCCCGTCCTGCTGGTGCTTCACCCGGTACTCGCGGACATTCGCCGGGCCAGGGAGCTGTCGCACCACGGTGTAGAGGCCGCGCGGCACATTGCCATCGAAGCGGCCGGCGATGAATTCGACATTCTGGCCGACGGTGTAGAGATGCGTAGCCATACAGGCCTCCTGCCACCGTAGAAAAGAAAAAGGCGGGCCGAAGCCCGCCCCCTCGCTCAGTCGAGCTTCAGGTTGCAAGCGGAGAGCTTGCCCTGCTGGCCGCGCTGCACGTCGAAGCTGATGCGCTGGCCGTCCTGCAGGCCCTGGAGGCCAGAGCGCTGGACATCGGAGATGTGGACGAAAACGTCAGCGGTACCGTCCTCGGGCTGGATGAAGCCGTAGCCCTTGGTCGCGTTGAACCACTTAACAGTGCCGGTAGACATGCGGGGAATCCCATCATGCAAGGGTGCCGTCCCACGCCATCGCGGGGCGGGCCAATCTGCCTTTGAGGGACGGAAACCAGGCTCGGGCTCCCGGGGGAGCAAACGAAACGGGCCGAACCAGACGGGTTGACGGTCTAGGTATGGGCCTTCGCCAACCCGAATGCAATGGGCCCGGCTCAGCCGATCCGCAGCCGCGACGGGATGGGCAGGCCGAGATGCAGCGGCACGTTCCACACCTCCCGCACCGTCCTGAGCCGCCCGAATCCCGCAGCCAGGTAGTTCGGCAGCGCCCGCGGATGGTCCGCCGTGCAGGTATTCACCGTCAGCGCCCGCGTGCCCTGCGCCCAGCCCGCCTCGACGGCATGGCCGAGGAAGGCCCGCCCGAGGCCGGCGCCGATCGCATGCGGCATCAGCCCGAAATAGGAGAGGTTGACCAGCGGCCGGTTGCGCCGGTCGATCTCGTAGAAACCCGCCGGCTCGCCATCCTTGTAGAGTACATGGATGGTGACGCCCGGATCGGCCAGCACCCGGCCGAGCTCCGCCTCGGTCAGCGTCCGCCGCAGCCACCAGACATAGTCGTGTCCGACCGTGTCGTAGAGGTAGCGGTAGAAGCCCGTCGTGCAGCGCGTCGCCTCGACCACGGTGGCCCCGGGCGGCAGCGGCAGCGGCGGATCGGCCGGCCGCCGGTCCATCCGCAGGAAGGTGACATCGACGGCGACCGCCGCCGTCCGCTCCGCCGCCACGCTCATGCCGCGCGCTCCGCTGCGACGCCCCTGGTCAGTTGTCGAGGAAGCTGCGCAGCTTGCGGCTGCGGCTCGGATGCTTCAGCTTCCGCAGCGCCT